>CAYSCC010000113.1:0-5760 GCA_964429375.1 uncultured Chakrabartia sp. | reverse complement strand
CGGGAGCGGGACCAGAAAGTGGCCTTGCCGGTCCGCAACGTTAACTCCAGCGCTTCTGCATTCATGTGCGCAAGCATCAGCACGTCCCCCGTCACCGCATCGGTGCAGACAGCGGTAATCAGTCCTTTGTCGTCAAATTTCGGGTCAAGGGACTGGGTCATTTCGCGTTGGTCGTTCATTGGGGCAGTTTAGGCCTGTCGCGGCGCAGGGCAAGTGAGGAGGGTCGTCCCGACCAGTTTCGGCCATTTACCTCCAATGGGCATTACAAATTGCGGACAAGCCTCTATATGCCCGGCACGGCGAAACCATCAGGCGATTCCAAATGATTACAACTCATCCATTCGATGATGACAAGTTGAGGGAAGAGTGCGGGATTTTTGGGGTTTGGGGAGCGGAGACAGCGTCAGCGGTCGTGGCTCTTGGCCTTCATGCCCTCCAGCATCGCGGACAGGAAGCTGCGGGCATAACCAGCTGGGACGGCAGCAATTTCCATTCCCATCGGGCCATGGGCCATGTCGCGGGAAATTTCGATCGGGATGATATTATCAACGGCCTGCCGGGTAACGTCGCCTGCGGCCATGTCCGATACGCTACGACGGG
Source organism: uncultured Chakrabartia sp. (assembly GCA_964429375.1). GTDB lineage: Bacteria > Pseudomonadota > Alphaproteobacteria > Sphingomonadales > Sphingomonadaceae > Aquisediminimonas. Next base: position 5,160 of record CAYSCC010000113.1, on the reverse strand, counting down.
AGAGACATCGCTGCGCAATGTCCAGCCGCTCTTTGCCGATCTCGCGTCCGGCGGATTTGCGGTCTCACACAACGGCAACATTTCCAATGCCATGACCGTCAAACGCGACATTGTTCGCAAGGGCGCAATCTTTCAGTCCACCAGCGATACCGAGGTCATCATCCACCTTGTCGCCACGAGCACTTACAGGACGTTGCTCGACAAGTTCATCGATGCGCTCAAGCAGGTCGAAGGAGCCTATTCGCTGATCTGCTTGACGCCAGAAGGCATGATCGCATGCCGTGACCCATTGGGCATTCGCCCTTTGGTCCTTGGTCGTTTGGGTGACGCGTATATCATTGCATCAGAGACCGTTGCTCTCGACGTTGTCGGCGCCACCTTTGAACGCGAAGTCGAACCCGGCGAAATCGTGATTGTTGCAAATGGGGATCTGCGTTCGATCAAGCCTTTTTCCCCGACAAATCCAAGGCCCTGCATCTTCGAGCACGTCTATTTTTCAAGGCCGGATTCGATTGTGGATGGGTCAAGCGTCTATTCTGTCCGCAAGGCCATTGGCGCCCAACTCGCAATTGAGAGCCCGGTTCGGGCGGATCTCGTCATTCCCGTGCCGGATAGTGGCACACCTGCCGCAATCGGCTATGCCCAGCAATCCAGCATCCCTTTCGAGCTTGGGATCATTCGGTCTCATTATGTCGGGAGGACATTCATCCAGCCCGGCGATCAGGTGCGGCATCTGGGGGTCAAGCTGAAACATAACGCAAATCGGGCCCTGATCTCTGGCAAGAGCGTCGTATTGATCGATGATTCCATCGTTCGGGGAACGACCAGCCTCAAGATTGTGCAGATGATGCGTGATGCGGGCGCGACCGAAGTCCATATGCGGATTGCAAGCCCCCCGACGCGGCATAGCTGTTTCTACGGGGTGGACACGCCCGAACGGTCAAAGCTTCTCGCCGCCAAGCACAATCTTGAAGAGATGCGGACCTTCATCCACGCCGATAGTCTGGCATTCATTTCGATTGATGGCCTCTACAAGGCGCTTGGTGAAGATCGGAGGGCAGACATCCGGCCACAATATTGTGATGCCTGCTTCACGGGAGACTATCCCACGCGTTTGACGGATCAGGATGAAATCGCACCGGAAAGCCAGCTCAGCCTGTTAGCCGAACGGGTTGTGTGATGGATCGACCGCTCGAAGGGCAAATTGCGCTTGTCACCGGCGCATCACGCGGAATCGGCGCCGCCACGGCGGAAGCATTGGGGCGTGCCGGTGCTCATGTGATTCTGACAGCCCGGACCTCCGCTGGACTTGAGGAGGTCGAAGAACGCATTCACCAGGCCGGTGGGACTGCGACGATCGCTCCGCTCGATCTGACCGATCCCGACAGTATCGGTCGCCTGGCTCAGGCCATTTCAGGCCGCTGGGACAAATTGGATATTCTCGTGCTCAATGCGGCAATGCTCGGGACGCTTGCACCTGTGCAGCATCTCGATGCGAAGGAGTTTGCGCAGCTTTTCACGCTGAATGTCAGTGCCCAAGCAGCGCTGATCGCCGGATTTGATGCCATGCTGCGAAAGGCTGGGAAGGCGAGGGTGGTGGGCATCACTTCAAGTGTAGGTGCAACGCCACGCGCGTTCTGGGGCGCTTACGGAGCTTCAAAGGCGGCCTTTGACACTTTGCTTGGCGCCTATGCCGAAGAAAACCGGAATACGGGCAAGATCGCGGTTGCCATTGTCGATCCGGGTGCCACGCGGACCAAAATGCGGGCGCAAGCCTATCCGGGTGAGGATCCTGCCGCGCTGAAATCGCCGGAAGACGTTGCAGCTCGCATTCTTTCCCTGCTCACCACAGGCTTTGATACAGGGTACCGGGAACGGATCGGTTAACCATTTCCGGCAGCATTGCATTAGGCAATTGCTTGCTAATTTCGTCGCAGGACCAGCATTGTCAGGAATGTACGATGCACGAAACACGTTCATATCATTCAGCCGCACAGGAAGATCGGTGTGGCACAAGAGCTCCGATGCGGCTTGCAGCGAAACTGCGTGCATCTGGTGCACCGGGATTTGAAGTGACCGTCTATGACCTGTCGATCAGCGGCTTCTGCTGCGATGCCGTGACCGGCATGAAACCGGGAGCGATCTGCTGGGTTACGCTGCCGGGCCTTTCCAGCCTTCAGGCAAATGTGATCTGGAACGACGGTTCACGGGTTGGTTGCGCATTTGACCATCTGTTGAACGTTGCGGTCTACGATCGCATTGTCGCCGTCCACGGCACAGCGCATCAATCTTCGGTATCAAGCGCCTTCTGAACCGCCTTGTAGAATGCAAGGCGTTCAGCGCCGACGCCTTCGGGGTCGGTCGCGGTCGGCCAGTTCCCGTTTGAGGCGATCACCAGTTCGCGCTTGGGATCAATGAAGATGCCCTGTCCGAAAATTCCCTGGGCAGCAAAACTGCCATCATCGTTCGTCCACCATTGGTACCCATAGCCCCGACCCGGAACGTCAATTTCTGCCTGTTTGGTCGTTGCGTGGCTCAGCCAGTCATCTGGCACGATCCTGTGCCCGCCGGCAATGCCGCCTCCCAGAATGAACATGCCGAACCGTGCATAGTCCCGCAAAGTCGCAGAAATGCAGCATCCGCTGATTTCATGACCAGTAGGGCCGACCATCCAGATTGCGTCACTCTGCATTCCATAGGGCTGCCAGACTTTTTCAGATAGATAGGCTGAAAGCGTCTTGCCGGTTGCGCTGGACACGAGGACCCCGATCAGGTTCGTTTCGCCTGTCTTGTAGACCCACTTGCTGCCTGCCGGCGCTTCCCTCGGCAGTTTGCGCATGTAGCTGACGGTGATGTCCAGACCGGGCTCAGGCTTTTGCCGATTGAAAAGGGCAACGTCCGACTTTGGATCCGTATAATCCTCGTTCCATCTGACGCCCGACGTCATTGTCAACAACTGCCGCACAGTCACATCATCATATGCGGACCCACGCAGGCCCGGGATATAGACCGTCACCTTGTCTTCGAGACTCTTGATGTAGCCATCCTTCAGGGCAGCTCCGACAAGTGTTGAGGTGAACGATTTTGCAACAGAGAAGCTGGTCCAGCGACCTTCCGGTCCAAATCCCAGCGCATATCTTTCAAATCTGATCTTGCCTTTCTGGATGATGAGCAGGCCCGCATTCCGCTGGTGCTTCATCAAGGCATCCAGATCGAAATCCAACGTCAAAGGCTTGCCTTGTTCCAGCGCAAGCACAGGGCCACCGGCAGCGATCGTGTTTGACTTTGCGAGTTTCTCCATAACGCGAAAGGCATTGTCGCGTTGTTCCTGTGTCCAGAAGAGCACGTTGTCGTCCTTTGGCAGATCAGCAGATGTCTGAGCGTTGGCACCCATATGCATCAATGCCAGTGCCAATATCCATTTCCGCATTGCCAGTCCCCTCCTTGACCAAGGTGACCTGGCCGACAGTAATCCCGCCGCTTCGGAAACCACCTTCACAATACATCAGATAGTAGCGCCACAACCCCTGGAACCGCGAGTCAAATTCCGCCGGAAGGCGACCGGACCGTTCGGCATCATCAAAACGGTCCCGCCAGCGCCGAAGAGTTTCCGCATAGTGGAGAGGAAAATGCTGCGGATTCTCCCATCGCAAGCCCCGTTCCTCTGCAAGTTTCCGGAAGCGACGCTCGGAAAGCAGCATACCCCCGGGGAACACGAATGTCTGAATGAAATCCACGTTCCCGGCATAACTGTCAAAAATGGCATCATCGATCGCGATGAACTGGATGGCAGCGCGTCCGTCTGGCTTGAGGCTCCGGGCGATCACGTCCAGATAGGTTGGCCAATAGGCCTGACCGACCGCTTCAACCATTTCGACAGACGCAATGGCATCAAACTGCCCAGAAATGTCCCGATAGTCGCAGATCCGGTAGGAGACGGTCTCGCCCTCGGCCCTGGCGGTCTGTTCAGCCCAGGCGCATTGCGATGGCGAAAGCGTGATCGCTGTGACCCTGTGGCCGAGCCCGGCACAGTATCGTGAAAGATACCCCCAGCCACAACCAATCTCCAGAATGTCCGAACCGGGCCGAAGGTCCAGCCGGTTGATCAAAGTGGCAACCTTGCGTTGCTGCGCGGATTCGAGAGGCTCCTGTTGAGTGACAGGCTCGGCAAAGATCGCGCTTGAATAGCTCATCGTCTCGTCAAGCCAGCTGCTGTAGAAATCATTGCCAAGGTCATAATGTGCAATGATGTTGCGCCGCGCGCCGGGGCGGTTGTTCCGCCTCATCCAGTGGAAAATCCGTCGAGACAATCGGGACAGGCCGGACGGGCGGCCAAGATTGCCCAGGCTGCTGCGGTTGAGCATGAACAGCTCGAACAGCGCGACAGGATCGGGGCTTGCCCACTCGCCCTTTTCCCACGCAACGTACCAGCCAACGGATCCGGAGCGGGCCAGCCGGAGTAGCGCGCGCCATCGGCGCAGCTCAATCCGTGCAACAGGGCCCGGGGCATGGCCACCGATGATGCGGAAATGCCCTCCAGGTAAGACTGCCTCGATTACGCCAAATTCAAGTCGCGCATCGAGCCCATCAAGAAACCGATGAAACCCGCGCCAGCCAAAACGCCCGAGAAAGCCGGCCTGCGGAGGGCGTTCCTGGTGAACGCGGCTGGATGGCGGCTTGGTCATGGCAGGTCACGCCCACATGCCGGTGACGCCATGAAGGCCTTCAACTGTGCAGCTGGCGCATTACGTCCCGTGCCGTGCGGCACACAGGGAACGATCTGAGTCAAAATTTGCAAGCTCTCTTCTCGCATTCCGCATTTTCTTACACGGGACTATACTCGAATCCGGCAAGTTTTGGCTGCATCGCGGATGAGCAACATACGCTTTTTTGGTGGCTCGTCCATGTGATCGCGATGTGGAGACCTGTCAGGCAAGAGCGGCAATGATGCGTCGCGAGCCGTGGTGTCAGGGAACAGACACTATCGTTGCCCGTGCAACATAGGCAACCAGTGACGTGCCAGCCGGGATCGTCGCACTTCGCCCTGTAAATCCCGGAGTCAGGACGACCATTCCAACGACTGCTCCTGCCGTGACACTTCCCCGGTTGGACGCATTTCCAAGCAACCGAACAGTTGTGCTCCCTACAGTCATGTAAAGG
>CAYSCC010000112.1:0-5842 GCA_964429375.1 uncultured Chakrabartia sp. | reverse complement strand
ATCCGTGTAAGGGCCCGATGTGTCATAGACCCGCACCGGTGCTTCGCCGCTGGACGGTTCCAGCGCAATTTCGCGCATCGCCACCTTTATGGCGGGGTCAGCTGCTGCCGGGACCTGGATTTTCTTGCTGCCCCGGATGGCTCCGGTGGTCACTTTCAGTTCGGTCGGGGCGTGCAGGTCAGCCATTGTCTTGCTCCTTCGTGTCGCGGAGCAAGAGTGCGGGGATGATCTCCGCTCCCTCCCTCCGCCCGTGCAAACGGGATCAGGTTCAGCGGGTCGTGGGGCGCTACGCCCACCTCTCAGTCATGCGACTCCCCGGGGAAGACGTGATGCTACGAGGATTTGCAGTGCGGGTCCAGTTCAAGCAGCAAAGCGTGCCGGAATTTCGGGATCAGAGGTATCGAGCAGGGGGATGTCGCCTTGCTTCAGGCCGCTATAGGCATCGGCCCAGCGCATGACCCAGTCCGGATCCTTCACGCCAGCCGGGTGATAGGTCGGCAGGAGGGAACGGAAAATGGCGGGTGAGGCATGCCAGGCAAAGCGCCCGACCATGGCATAGACGCGCAGGCGGGACCGCCAGTTGCGCCAGAGGCCATCTCGCTCAAGCATGCGCCTGTATCCCTTGCGCGAGGACATAGCGACATGGCAGGCCCCGAAAAGGGTTCCCCAGACGCGGGGCCAATAGTCTCCGCACACGGCCTGATAGAGATCGAACGCGACATTCTTGTGCTCGGTCTCTTCCACCATGTGCCACAATACCAGCGAAGAAACCGAACGGTCCGCATGGCCGAACAGCATCCATCGCTGCTGGATCAGCCATTCGGTGATCCCCATCGTCATCGTCTCGAAGCCGGCAGTATAGGCCAAACGCCAGCGGAGGCTTCGCTGCTGGAAACGGCGATAGTCAGCCTCAAGCGCGTCTTCGACTTCGGCGAGCTCGGGATAGCTCAGTTTCAGAATCTCATTGTAGCGGCGGTGGTTCTGGAAATGCACACCTTCCTGACCGATAAAGGCCTGGACATCGGCCTTGAGATCAGGATCGCGGACAAGTTTCAGTGCCTCTGTGACTGTGCGGATCAGGAAGGGCTCCAGATAGGGCATCGCCAGCGACGCACCATTGACCATATGGCTCCATTCGCGGCGATGCGGATGCCAGGCCGGATCAATGGCCTCATCAAAGGCAAACGGAATCCTGCGGACCAGAATGGACGACCCGCTCATTGGGCACCCCGCATTTGCCGCACGTGCTGCCATACCCCCCAGAACAGCAGGGGAAAGGCAACATGGACACCGATCATTGCCGGCCAGCCGAAGAGGAAGATGATATTGTTGATGGTGACATCGCCGGGGAAGGGGCCACCGCCAAATTCCAGACCTCGGGTTCCGAAGACCGCATTTGCAAATGCCGGAAGCGTGAACAGCCAGGCAAAGGCAAGCGAGCACCAGAACAGCCAAGACTGCGCTCGCTCCCCGAGCCGGATATAGCGACCGGCTGCACCGATGGAGATCAGGAGGACCCCGTTGGTGATGGCCTCCAGATGCGCCATGTTCCAGGCCCTCCGATCACCTGCGATGTGGACAGGCACGTCCCGAACAAAGGGCCAGAGGTCAATCGCGCCCAGCAGAAAGAACATGTAGAACCAGCCAATGATCAGGGCAGTGACCAGAAGGCCCACCCCGTAGAGTATCAGCAATGCGCGTCGCTTGTCACTCAGCATGGCGTGCTCCTCTTCCTCCAGATTCCTGCCTGACCTTGCTGGCCCGGTCGTTTTGGCGAACGCAATGTGCAGGTGCATTCAGGCAAAGTCAAAATGCAGCGGCCACGATCAGCGCATGGCAGACCTGCAAGTTAGAATGTGTAGGCCAGACCAAGCCCGCCCAGCCACTGGTCCGCATCGCCCGCATCAGCCACAATCGGCGAACGGGCATAACGGCCGAGCATCCGGCCATATTGTCCCGCAAACACGATGGCCCACCCTTTTCTCAGGTCTCCTGACAGGGACTTTGCGCCTGCAAGCGTGAAGGCCAGTTTCGATGCGCCCGACTTGCGACCGGCCGCGCTGTAGGTGGCCAGGCCGCTGGCTGCGCTTCCGGCGGGATCAATATCGAAATACGTTCGGCCATACCCTTTTCCAAGGAATGTGACGGTTGCCTGAGCGCCAAGGAATGTGGACCGGGAAAGGGGAGTCCCATATTCGACGGATGTCGTCATCACATGGCTTGCGTGCTTGCCAAGAACATCATGCAGATAGGAGACGCGAACGCCGAACTGGTCATGGTCGCCCGTCAGGACACCGGTCTTTGAAATGCCCGCAAATAACCCAGCTTCCAGCGTGCGGGGGCGCGTGCCGAGTGCTGCAACCTGGGGATCATGGATACGGGAACTGCGTTCGGTGCGCAGGTTGATCAAGGGCCCCAGCTTGAGATCGACATGATCTCCCGCCCGTTCCCTCATCAGGTCGACCGACAGGTTCACGCCACGCGAGGCAAAGGCAAACCCACCCAATCGTCCGCGCAGAACAAGGGCTGGTGTGTAGACATTCTTGTCCGACCCGGCATAGCTCGGGATGGTGCCCGCGCCGACCGCCACCGATACATAGTCGCGCGGCCTCGGCCGGTCTTCGGCCAATGCAGGCGAAGCGCAAAGCGCAAGCGCCAGAGCCACCCCAATGAACCGCACGTCTTGCTACCTTTCGCAAGAGGAACACTTGTGCAGCGTCTTAACCCAGCCTCGTGTTCCGGTGCAAATTCAAAGGCCGAGATCGGAAAGGCCGGGATGGTCATCCGGCCGACGACCGGAAGGCCAGCGGAACTTGCGGTCTGCTTCTGCAATATTCAGGTCATTGATGCTTGCGATGCGGCGGCACATCAGCCCGTTTTCATCGAATTCCCAATTCTCGTTGCCATAGCTGCGATACCACTGCCCGCTGGTATCGTGCCATTCATAGGCAAAACGGACCGCAATGCGGTTGGAACCATGGGTCCAAAGTTCCTTGATCAGCCGATAGTCCAGCTCCTTCTCCCATTTCCGCTGAAGGAAGGCCTGGATTTCGGTGCGGCCGACAAGGAATTCGCTGCGATTCCGCCAGACGGACCCTGGAGTATAGGCGAGGGCCACCCGCGCGGGATCACGGCTGTTCCAGCCATCTTCCGCTGCGCGGACCTTTTGTGCAGCCGTGTCTGCTGTGAAGGGTGGAACAGGGGGTCTTGTTTCGGTCATCTTGGTGCCGATCATGCAAATGGGGTTGCGAATTCAAGTCGTATGCCGCCCGGCATCGCGCAGATAAAGTGGCGCGTTGCTGATCCAGCGCGAATAGGCTCCGGCGCAAATTCGACTGTGACGCCGGGATGGGCCGAAACGGCTGCGTGCACCCTGTCGAGGGCGGCATTGTCATCCACGACCAGGGCCAAATGGTGCAGGCCAACATTGGTCCGTCGGTCGAAACGGGCCGCGCTGGACGGGTCTGCCACCTGCCACAACGTCAGCAGGATGGTCCCGTCCGATACAAAGCGTGTCGGATAGTCGGGCCGTTCACCGGCAACCCTGAATCCAAGCGCCTCGCAGAAAAAGGCGCTGGCACCATCGAGGTCTAGGACGGACAGGCCGATATGGTGCGCGCCGCGAGTAAGTGAATCTGTCATTGCATGTCTCCTTCGGGGTTGGTTTTCGCCGACGCGCGAAGCCGTTCGACTTCAGCGCGCAGCTGGACAAGTTCTGCGGTCAGCGGGCGAATGGCCTGCGAAATTTCGCTTTCGGTAAATCGCGGCGTGATGTGCTGGGGGCAATTCCAGTCAAAGCCGATCACATCGATCACATAGACCCTTTCGGGAATGGCATGATAGCCATCAGGCATCAGCGAAGCGAGCAGGGCAGAGTCGTCTGCGGCCGTAACAATCTTCGCGCGGCCCAGGAGCTTCAGCCTGCGGCGGTTTGGGTAATCCATCAGGAAGAGCGAAATGCGTGGTTCATTCATCAGATTAGCGGTGCTGACATGCTGGCGATTTCCACGATAATCGGCAAAGGCCAGCCTGTTGCCGGGCAGTAGTCTCAGAAAACCGGCGGGGCCTCCGCGGTGCTGGACATAGGGCCAGCCTTCGCTCGTCACGCTTGCCAGGTAAAAACTGTCCCTGGCCGCGATGAATTCAGCTTCCTTGTCCGACAATTGGTCTGGTAGGCCAGTCGCACCGGCTTCCATCCGAGCGTATGATGCACGCGATCCATCTGCTTCCTGCAGATCCCGAGCAGCCTGAGTGAAAAGCGTATGGACATAGTTCTGGGCCACGCCTGAGTTCCTCCAAGTGCGCGATCGGTGGTTGAATCCTTGACAGGCAGGTGCCCGTCCGACCGCGACGGAAGAGCAATAGGATGTTGCGTTCTATGTGATAATCTGGCATTTTTGAACAAGTCTATTTCAATATATGGAATAATGGTTGGACCGGTTGCAGACGCTCGAAATGTTCGTTGCCGTTGCGGATCAAGGCGGGTTTGCAGCAGCTGCGCGGCAGTTGCGTGTTTCTCCCCCGGCCGTCACGCGCGGGATTGCAGAGTTGGAGGCGCGGCTGGGCGTGGTCCTGCTGCATCGCTCTACGCGGGCTGTCAGCCTTACGCATGAAGGTGCCGGCTTTCTTGAAAAGGCTCGCCTTATCATCAGCGAACTGGATGATGCGGAGCGGCAACTCGCAGGAGACAGATCGGAACCGCGAGGCCAGCTGCTGGTTACGGCTCCTGTTGCCTTTGGTCGTCTCCACGTCCTTCCGGTGGTCGCGGACCTGCTGGACCGGCACGCCGATCTCAACATCGAAATGCTGCTGATCGATCGCAACGTCCGGATTGTCGAGGAGGGGATCGATGTCGCCGTTCGGATCGGATCCTTGCCTGATTCAACCCTCAAGGCGGTTAGGATTGGCGCTGTTCGCCAGATGCTGGTCGCAAGTCCGGCCTATCTCGCTCGCCAAGGCGCTCCCGGTACAGTGGGCGCGCTGGCCAACCACCGCCTGATTGGCACGACTGGGCCACGGGCAGTGAACGAATGGCGCTTTGGGCCGCGGCGGGAAGCGGTGCCTGTTCGTCCAAGGCTTGTCGTCAACACAGTCGATTCAGCGGTTGCAGCAGCCGAAGCCGGTGTCGGCATTGCCAATCTCCTGAGCTATCAGGCGGAGGATGGGCTCCGTGCCGGCCGGCTCGTTGAAGTTCTGCGACCGGTTAAGCCAGAAGCGTTGCCCATTCATCTGCTTTTTGAAGGGAGACGCGCTTCAGCATCGGCAACGCGGGCGTTCATTGATGCGATGCGCGCACGGGTGCGGGACGCCCGGTTTCCGTCCTGATCCTGTCGTTCCCGGCTGATTGGGCCGCAGGTCCGCTCAGAACATGTATTTGACCTTGATCGATTGGGTTGCCTCACCGTTTCCGATCGGAAAGCTGGCTGAGCCAAATTTGGGCGGACCAAAGGCGATTGCGGGATTGTTTGAAAAGCCGAAGCCTTCGCGCGGGATCAGCAGCGCGGTATCGAGCTTGCCGTTGGCGTTTTCATCGTGGATGAGCGCAACGGCGTAAGTGCCGGGTGCGAGTTCGGTGAAACGGACGTTTGCGGCCTTTGCCGCGGGGACAATCATCTTGCGAGCCTGACCATCCTTCGCGCAATTGGGGAAGGCCTTGCCATTGGTTGTCAGGCAGATGAGCACATTGCCCTTCAGGCTCCGCAAACCAATGACCTTTAGGTCAAGGCCCGTCGGTCCCTGCGCTGCTGCTACGGCTGGTGCCAGTGAAATCGCCAAGGCCGCGATCCGTGCCGCAAAGCTTGTCCCACACCCTGAAATACAGGCCATAATTTCCCCGATATTC
>CAYSCC010000111.1:0-5867 GCA_964429375.1 uncultured Chakrabartia sp. | reverse complement strand
ACTGAAATCCATCATGCTGAAAAGACCCGGTTTGTGGCAGCAGCGCCTGCAGCAGCGGCAAGTCCGGTCAGCACAGTCCCCCAGATCATGTCGAGGATCGTGACTTTCAGGCTCCAGACCTTCAGCGTCGCAAAGTTCGTCAGGTCGTAGGTCATATAGGCGAAGAAGCCAAAGGCAGCGCCATAGCAAAGCGCCACTTTCCAGCTGCCGCTCTGGAGGGCCGGGCCGACCGCGAAAATCATCATGCCGAGGATGTAGAGCAGGTAGAATACGATGGCCGGAGCCAGCCGGAATTGTTCTGCCAGCATCCCGCCAATTTCAACCTTGTAGAGGCGTTCCGACATGGTGCGCAGCCAGACTGAATCGATCAACGCAAAGGCGATCCCTGTGGCCAGATAGGCAAACGCATAACGTCCCATGTCACTTCTCTCCTACATTTTTACATAGCCCGGTTCAGCAGCAACACGCGCCAGCCAGGCCGAAATCGACGGATAGAAGGACAAGTCGAACGCCCCGCCTTCCTCCGCGACATGGGTATAGGCATAAAGCGCGATATCCGCGAGGGTCAGACTCTCACCCACGAACCAGTTTCGCGTTGCAAGGTGATCGTCCATCAACTTCAGCGCCGCATCGCCCGCAATCTTCTTTCCGGGGACCATCGACTTCTGCACTTCGGACAGGCTGTCTTCGCCGATAAAGGCAAACCAGAACCGCAGGGTCGCGACATTGGGCTCGTGATTATATTGCTCGAAGAACATCCAGCGGAACATATCTGCACGGTCGAAACGATCTTCGGGAATCAACCGGGATCCATCGGCTAGGTACAAGCAGGCCGCACCGCTTTCAGGGAGAAAACGATCCCCGACCTGGAGCACGGGAATACGGCCGTTGGGGTTGATGAAATTGAGGAATTGCGGCGTCCGCGTCTCGCCGTTCAGCACACTGTACGGCCGGCACTCCATGCGAAGGCCAAGCAAAGCCCCAGTCAGCTTGATCTTGTAACAGTTCCCCGAAACCGGATCCTCGTGCAGGACTAGCTTTTCCATGTTCACTCCTAACGTGGGCTGAGGGCAGCATCACGCATGCCCCTCCAGACGTGCAGTGCCTGGACGGTTTCCGCGACATCATGGACGCGCAATATCTGCACGCCCTGATCTGCTCCCTTGAGTGCAAGGGCCACAGATCCGCCGAGGCGCTTGTTGACTGGTGCCTCATTCGAAAGCGCCCCGACAATCCGCTTGCGGCTGGCGCCCAGCAGGATCGGCACACCCAGGCAATGAAACAACGAAAGGCCATTGAGGATTGCAAGATTTTCCGCAACGCCCTTGCCAAAACCAATGCCCGGATCGGCAATGATCCGATTGCGCGGAATGCCCGCATCAACAACGGCTGCAATCCGATCCTCAAGCCAGTCGAACACTTCCAGCAGCGGATCGGAATACTGTGCTCCGCTATGCGGGTCATGCTGCTTGCCGGGGGCATGCATGAGAACGACAGGCGCTGTCGAGCGCGCCACAATCGACAGGGCCCGATCGTCATACAGCAGGGCAGAAATGTCATTGATCATGTGCGCACCGGCAGCAAGGCCCGCTTCCATGACGGCCGCCTTGCGGGAATCGAGCGAAATAGCCGTTCCGCTGGCAGCAAGCCGTGAAATGACTGGCAGGACGCGTGCCTTTTCATCCTCTTCCCAGACGGTCGCCGCGCCCGGTCTGGTCGATTCGCCGCCAATATCAATGATCGCGGCCCCTGCAGCAGCCATTTCCACCCCGAGTGCAGCCGCGGACGCAGGGTCATCGATATGATCCGACCCGCCCGAAAAACTGTCGGGCGTGATATTGAGGATCCCCATGACCTGCGGCTGATCGAGCCGGACTGTCCGTTCGCCAAGTTGAAGCGGCGGCCGGGCCGATGTTGCCCTGTCCATCATCGCGGATAGCTGCTGCGCCTGCTCGGAGCCGAGGCCAGCCAGCACGCCTTCGACCCGATCGATCGGCACGAGCCATTGCCCTGCACGCAGCCCGCCCTCGACGGCCGTAATTTCCCATGCCGAAAAAAACTGCATCCCACCTGCGAGGCGCGCAAATTGGCCATCAAAGCCGAAAGGTGCGTCAATAAGGCCTGTAGGCCGCGCATAGAGTCGCGCGGTCGCAGAGACAGAAACGGTCATGTCCGTGTATTCCTTCGGCACAAGGGAACCGGGATTCCCTCTGGCAGATTTGTCGGGGCCGGGGCAAGCGCCACATGGCTTTTCCTCCATCCTGGAGGTATTCAGCATTGGGAAAGCCTCGCTGACCAATATGGCGCGAACACTCGACAGGAGACTTGCACATGGCTCGCCGAATTGCCCTCATCGCACTCGTTACAGGCGTACTCGCACTCAATGCCTGCAACACTGTTCGCGGTATCGGCCGTGACGTGGAATCCGTCGGCAAGACGGTGAAGAAAGTCCCGGATTGAGCCGACCTGGAGCGATCAGTAAACGCGCGCCTTCGGCTTGATGTATTCGGCCTCGTCCGTCAGCGTGTAGTTGTGAACCGCGCGATAGTCGATCTTCACATCGCCGCCTGAGCCACCCCATCCATCGAACCAGGTGATGGTGTGCTTCATCCAGTTCTTGTCGTCGCGATCGGGATAGTCCTCGTGCGCATGCGCGCCCCGGCTTTCCTTGCGGTTGGCAGCGCCAACAATCGTGCACACTGCCTGACCCATCAGATTGTCAAGCTCGAGCGTTTCGATGAGGTCGGTATTCCAGATCAGGCTGCGATCGGTGATGGCGATGTCTTCCATCCGCTTGTTGACCTTCGCCATCAGGTCCACACCTTCGGCCAGCAGGGCCGAATCCCGGAAAACGGCACAATGCTTCTGCATGGTCCGTTGCATTTCCACGCGCACCTGCGCCGTCGGCGAACCACCCTTGGCGTTGCGGAACCTGTCCACGCGGGAAAGCGCAAGATCGGCAGCGTCCTTCGGCAACGCCTTGTGCGCACCATTCGGCTTGAGCGTCTCTTTCAGGTGCAGCCCGGTTGCACGCCCGAAGACGACCAAGTCAATCAGCGAGTTGGAGCCGAGCCGGTTCGCGCCATGCACTGAAACACAGGCAGCTTCACCGACTGCATAAAGGCCGGGAACGATGGCATCATCATCCTTGCCCTGCTTCGTCACGACCTGACCATGATAATTGCAGGGAATTCCGCCCATGTTGTAATGCACTGTCGGTGTGACGGGGAGCGGCTGGCGTGTCAGGTCAACGCCTGCGAATACTTTTCCGCTTTCCGTGATGCCCGGCAGACGTTCGGCCAGGACCTTCGGATCAATATGATCCAAGTGCAGGTAGATATGATCCTTGTGTGCGCCAACGCCCCGACCCTCGCGCATTTCGAGCGCCATTGACCGGCTCACGACATCGCGGCTGGCAAGGTCCTTGGCAGACGGGGCATAGCGTTCCATGAACCGCTCGCCCTCAGAATTCGTCAGATATCCGCCCTCACCGCGCGCACCTTCGGTGATCAAAACACCCGCGCCATAAATGCCGGTCGGGTGAAACTGGACGAACTCCAGATCCTGCAGCGGCAGTCCTGCTCGCAGCACCATCCCTCCGCCATCACCCGTGCAGGTATGTGCCGATGTCGCCGTGTAATAGGCTCGGCCATAGCCGCCGGTTGCCAGCACAACAGCATGGCTGCGGAAACGGTGGATCGTGCCATCTTCCATGCACATGGCGACCACACCCCTGCATTCGCCATTTTCCATGATTAGGTCGAGTGCAAAATACTCGATGAAGAAATCGGCATCGTAGCGCAGACTCTGCTGGTAGAGCGCGTGCAGAATGGCGTGACCGGTCCGGTCGGCAGCAGCAGCCGTACGCTGAGCCGGCGGCCCTTCACCCATGTTCTGCATATGCCCGCCAAAGGGTCGCTGATAGATGGTCCCATTCTCGTTCCGGCTGAACGGAACGCCGGCATGTTCGAGTTCGTAGACAGCGGCCGGAGCTTCCCGCACCATATATTCGATTGCGTCCTGGTCTCCGAGCCAATCCGACCCCTTGACCGTGTCGTACATGTGCCAGGTCCAGTGATCCGGGCTATTGTTGCCCAGCGACGCGGCAATTCCACCCTGTGCTGCCACGGTGTGTGATCGCGTCGGAAAAACCTTGGTGATACAGGCCGTCCGCAAGCCGGCTTCCGCGCTGCCCATGGTTGCCCGCAAGCCGGATCCGCCTGCGCCCACGACGACAGTATCATAGGTGTGATCAATGATCTTGTAAGCTTCAGACATCAGGCTGGTGTCCCTGCAAAGGCAATTTTCAGAATGGCGTAAACAGCAAACCCGCCCGCGCCAAAGGTCCAGAAATGAAGGATCCCGAGCGTGATCACGCGCATCCCGCCATGGACATAATCTTCGATCACGACCTGTAGCCCCAGCCGGAAATGCCAGCAGACGTTGAGGACAAGCAGGACAAGCAGAACGGCATTGAGTGGCAAGCGGATCCAGCCCGTCACAACATCATGGCTGAGCGCCGGCAAATGGAGGATCGAGAAGAGGAACCAAAGGAAGAGAGCGACATTGCCAATGGCCGTGACGCGCTGGAGCCACCAGTGATGCGATCCGCTTCGCGCCGATCCAAGGCCGCGAACGCGGCCCAGTCCTGTTCCGCTGCCCATGGTCAGAGCCCTTTCCACATAATGAGGAGCCAGGTCAGCCCGGTAAAGACGAGCGCACCTACAAGCGTTGCCCAGGCCCAGGCACGGTTTGTCTGCAATTCAAAGCCCGCACCAAGATCGAGGACAAAATGCCGCAACCCCGCGAACAGATGGAGGAAAAACGAAAAAGTGAGACCCACAGCCACGACATAGCCCGGCCACCAGGTCGCCCAGCCCATGAATGTGTCGTAGGCGTCCTTGCCCGATGCAGCGGCAACCAGCCACCAGACCAGCGCCACCATGCCAACCGTGGCAAGGCCGATCCCCATTGCACGATTGAGAATCGAAACCGCCATATGCGGTCCCCACTTGTAGATACCCAGATGCGGCGAAACTGGCCGCGCGGATGATCGCGCCATGCATGCCCCCAAAGGCTGATTTCAAACTGTGGAATGGCCTTTAACGCCTCGACCGCAGCGTGCAACAGCGTTGAAGTCCTGTTTTTTCATTCAAATCGGAAATCCGAGGCCACAGGTCACCGCGAAGCCCGTACTGCTGCGGCGCTGCCCCGCTAGTTCCTCACCGAGGTATAGGGAAGCTGTATGTAATCAAAGGCACCCTTGGCGAGTCGCTCCACCGCAGATCTGGGCCGCGCCGAAAACAGCTGTTGAACGTTGAACCCGACACCGACAAAAATCCTGCGGCGCAATGGATCGCCTGCGGACCGTTCCGTCATGCTGAACCCACGACCATAATAGCCGAGATGCAATTCGACAAACCGCAAGGGACTGGCCTCAAATCTGCGAAACCCCGACAATTGCGTCGCAAGGAGGTATTTTCTATCGGATAGCTGATCGACAAGCCTCAGATCCTTGCCCAAGCCTTGCGTGCCGATTGCCATGCGGAAGTCGATCTTCTCGCGCAGGCCAGGAACGGTATTACGAAACAGCGACAGTCCAGCGCCGGCGAGGTGCGACACCATGTCTTCGTTTGAGAACCCGGTTCTGGCAGTAAACCCGTCCAGCACCTCCGCGTAGGTCAGCAGGCCCAGTGCCAGCAGGGACCCGGTGTAGGCACTGCCTCGCGCATTGCCTGTACGATGGGCGACAAGACTGTGGAGAACGTCTGCAATGACATAGGTTTTCCAGCCATGATGGATCTTGTCCATGCCAAGACTTTCTGTCTTGCGGCCAAACCAGCCTTCAGACTTGAAGTGAAAGGCCG
>CAYSCC010000110.1:0-5931 GCA_964429375.1 uncultured Chakrabartia sp. | reverse complement strand
CTTCAGCTTCGGCAACGATATAGGTTCTGGCAAGCTCGCCGCGCGCGACGCCCAGGGGAAAGGAACGGGCTTCGGGCGCTGCCAGCACTGCCGGCTCCGCTCGGGCCATCGGAGGCGGCGTAAAGGATTGACGCTGTTCCCACATCCGGGGCTGCTGCGGCACTTCGACCGAACTCAAAGCGGCGGGCGATCCTGACTGCCATGCGCCCAACGCCAGTGCCGATGCGATCGGCGCCCTGACCTGGCCGGCGCCATCCAGTGCGTGCCTGAGCCCGCCAACAATCAGGCCGCGGACCAGCCCGGGATCCCGAAAGCGGACCTCGGTCTTTGCGGGATGCACGTTGACGTCAACTTCGGACCCAGGAACGTTGAGAAACAAGGCAACGACTGCATGTCGATCACGCGCGAGCAGGTCTGCATAGGCTCCTCGGACCGCTCCGGCGAGCAGCCGGTCCTTCACGGGTCGACCATTGACGAAAAGATATTGATGATCGGGCACACCTCTATTGAACGTCGGCAGTCCGGCCACGCCTTCCAGGCGGTACCCTTCCCGATGAAGATCGACCCCCACGCTTGCCTCTGCCAAAGCTCGATCAGTCAATGCCGCCACGCGGTCCGGCCCGCTTTCGCCCGCAGTCACCTGAAGCACGCGCCGACCGTCATGTTCAACAGAGAAACCAATGTCGGGTCGCGCCATGGCCAGACGCCTCACCGTATCGATGCACGCCGCATACTCGGACCGGGCAGACCGAAGAAACTTTCGTCGAGCTGGAACCTTTTCGAACAGTCCCTCCACGCGCACCCGCGTTCCAAACGGAACCGCAACAGGCCCCTCTTCAACCATCTCCCCATTATCTACCAATCGGCGCCAGCCGTCGGAGCCCCTGACGCGACTTTCAATGGTCAGTCTTGCGACACTGGCAATCGAGGGCAAAGCCTCTCCCCTGAAGCCAAGCGTGGTGACCGCTTCAATGGCTTCATCCGGAAGTTTCGACGTCGCGTGGCGTTCAAGAGCCAGAGCCATGTCGGATGGGACCATGCCGCAGCCGTCGTCAGCGACATCGATCCGGTCGATGCCGCCTTGGGCGATCGAAATGGCAATCTGCCCCGCTCCGGCATCGATTGCATTTTCGACCAGTTCTTTTAACGCAGCAGCCGGTCTTTCCACCACTTCACCGGCAGCGATGCGATTGACGAGATGCGGAGGTAACCGGCGTATTGACATGGTGCACGCTGTAGCCCAAGCGACCCCATCCCGCGAGCGGCAGTTGTAGAATCGGGGAGATTTTTTCCCGAAGCATTGCTAATCGTCACAATCACGCAATTTCAGTCGGGTTCGCTGATCGGTCCGGCATAGATCAAGGTATTAGGAATGTCGTTCTTCTCTCGCTTTTTCAAGATGATGTCTCACGACATGGCGATCGACTTGGGGACCGCCAACACGATTGTCTACCTTCGCGGGCGAGGCATTGTCCTCAATGAGCCTTCGGTCGTCGCCATCGAAACCATAAATGGCGTCAAGAAGGTCAAAGCCGTTGGCGACGATGCAAAATTGATGATGGGCAAGACACCCGGTTCAATTGAAGCCATTCGCCCGCTTCGTGACGGCGTGATTGCGGATATCGAAGTGGCCGAACAGATGATCAAGCACTTCATTCACAAGGTGCATGGCCAGCGCCGCTTTCCGAGCTGGCCGGAAATTGTGATTTGCGTTCCCTCCGGTTCGACATCTGTTGAAAAGCGCGCCATCCGCGATGCGGCATCCAACGCAGGCGCGAGCCAGGTCCACCTGATTCTTGAACCCATGGCAGCGGCCATTGGCGCTGATATGCCCGTGACCGAGCCTGTCGGCTCCATGGTGGTGGATATCGGCGGCGGAACCACCGAAGTTGCCGTTCTTTCGCTTCGGGGCCTTGCCTACACGACCTCCGTTCGGGTCGGTGGTGACAAGATGGACGAAGCCATCGTGTCTTATGTTCGGCGCAACCACAACCTGCTTATCGGTGAAGCAACAGCCGAAAGGATCAAGCAGGAAGTGGGCGTTGCCAAGCCCCCGGCCGACGGCGTTGGCAAGACAATCCACATCAAGGGCCGAGATCTTGTGAACGGCGTGCCCAAGGAAATTGCGATCAATCAGGGGCAGATTGCAGAGGCACTGGCCGAACCGGTCGGCACGATTGTGGAAGGCGTCCGGATCGCTTTGGAGAATACGGCTCCTGAACTGGCGGCCGATATCGTCGATCAGGGCATTGTGCTGACCGGCGGCGGTGCCCTTCTCGAAGGGATCGACGAAGTCCTTCGCGATGAAACTGGCCTGCCAGTGACAGTCGCCGATGATCCGCTGACGTGCGTTGCATTGGGAACAGGCCGCGCGCTGGAAGACCCGATCTTCCGGGGCGTGCTGTTGACGGCCTAGGACCTCTGCCAGAATGGCGCCGCCCTCTCCCCGGCGCCCCGGCTTTTCGAGACGGGCGCAGTACAGCTTATTCGCGAGCTATGTCGCAGCATTGATTGGCGCAATGGTTGGCCTTTTGCTGATCGTCACGGCGCGCTTTGATCCTGCCGGGCATGCTGCCCTGCAGGGCTTCCTGACGGACATTTTTTCTCCGATCTCTTCGACCGCGAGAAATGCCGGCGCGACCTTGGGTTCAGCATTTGAAAGCGTCGGCGCCTATTTCAATGCCGCGTCCAAAAATCGCGAAATGCAGCGGGAACTGGAGGCCGCCAGGCGTGACATCATCAAGGGCAAGGCAGATGCGCTTGAGGTTCGGCGCCTCAAGCAACTGGCGGGGCTCGTTGAACGCCTGCCGGCCGGCCATGTGACGGCGAGGCTGGTAAGCTCGACCGGCGCGAGCAGCAGGCGGATTGCAATTCTCGCGGCTGGCAGTGTCGACGGCGTTGTCAATGGCCAGCCAGTCCGGACCGCCGATGGACTTGTGGGGCGTGTCATTGCCGTGGGGCGGCACACTTCGCATGTGCTCCTGATGATCGACGGTGGCAATATCGTGCCTGTCAAACGGGTGCCGGACGGAACGCCCGCGCTTGCCTATGGGCTCGGCGATGGTCGGATTGACCTCAGGCCGCTGGCCGCCGGAACCAACCCGTTCAGGGTTGGCGATGTTTTCGTGACGTCAGGAACAGGGGGCGTCTATCAGCCCGGCATTCCGGTTGCGATTGGCATCAGGCACAATCGGGAAGGCACGATCGGCAGACCCCTTGCCGATCCCGCACGGTATGATTTCGCGGTTGTCGAGTCCGAATTTGCGATTCCGCCTGCTCCTGCGCAGAACCCGGGGACCAAGGCCCAACCATAATGGCGCGCTATCCACGTTCTCGCATTGGTCGCAGCCCATCCGGCATCCGGCGACAGGGCATTCCAGCGGTATCGACCATATTGGGATCAATGACTCCTTTGCTGCCCATCATCGCGACCGCACCAATCATGCCGCCTTGGGGCTTGCTGGTATTCCTGGCATGGCGCATGCTGCATCGGACTCTCTGGCCGGTATGGATGGGCTTGCCGCTTGGCTTTGTAGACGACATGTTTAGTGGCCAACCGCTGGGATCTGCAATAATGCTCTGGACGATTGCGCTCCTTGGACTTGACCTTCTAGACCGCAGGATGATCTGGAGGGACTTCTGGCAGGAATGGGCCATCGCCGGCAGCTTGATTATTGCCATTTTGCTGGCGCAGCTTCTCATGAGTTATGCCAGCGGCGGCGCCACAAACCCATTGGTACTTGTCCCCCAGATTGTGGCGTCGGTCCTTTTTTTCCCGCTGGTCGCCCGGATCTGCGCATCGCTTGACAGCTGGCGGCTGAGCTGATGGCAAGAAGGATCGTCACTGAAGCCCAGCAATCCTTCAGTTTTACGAGGCGCTCATTCGTATTGGGTGCAGCGCAGGTGGGCGTCGGAGGCCTTTTGGCCGGCCGCATGGCTTGGCTTTCCATTGCGCAAAACGAAAAATACTCGTTGCTGGCTGAAAGCAACCGGATCAACCTCACCCTCATGCCACCTCGGCGTGGCTGGATCGTCGACCGGGTCGGAAAGCCGCTCGCCCTGAACAGGACCGCCTTTCGCGTTGATATCATTCCCGATCGCCTGACCGACAAAGAGCGAACGCTGGCAGAGCTGCAAACCCTGTTATCGCTTGGGCCTGATGACATGGAGCGTATCCGGACAGACCTCGCTTCGGCAGCAGGCTTTCAGCCTGTGCAGGTTGCCGAAAACCTAGATTGGGAGCGTTTTGCTTCGGTTACGATCCGGTCTTCGGAACTTCCAGGCGTGGCCCCTGCCCAATCCTACGCGCGCTTCTATCCGGAAGGAGCCGGTGTCGGCCACCTGCTCGGCTATGTGGGGTCTGCATCGGCCAAGGAATATGAAAAGTACAAGGATCCTTTGCTTATCACGCCTGGCTTCAAGGTCGGCAAAGCAGGAATCGAGGCCAGGCTCGAGCCCATATTGCGTGGCCAGCCCGGCGCGCGGCGTACCGAAGTCACCGCACGTGGCAAGCTTGTCCGGGAACTGGAAACCCGGCCCGACACGCCCGGACAAACCGTCAGGCTGACCATCGATGCCGGCCTGCAAGCCTATGCCGCGCGCAGGCTTGGGCGGGAATCCGGGGCCGTGGTCGTGATCGATACGCTGACGGGAGGGATCCTTGCCCTTGCCTCAATGCCATCCTTCGATCCGAATGCATTTTCTGACGGTATCAGCAAGTCTGAATGGACCATGCTACGCGAAGATGATCATGTTCCGATGCTCAACAAGTCCCTGCAAGGGCTCTACCCTCCGGGATCCACTGCGAAGCCTGCTGCTGCGCTCGCGCTCCTGAAACATGGAATAGATCCTGATGAGACCATCACATGTGGCGGCGGGTACAGACTTGGAAACCGCGTGTTCAAATGTCTTGGACGGCATGGCCCCATGAACATGCCGCACGCGCTCATGAAAAGTTGCAACACCTACTTCTATGCCATGGGTCGACGGATCGGGTATGACAAGATCGCCGAAGCCGCACGCGAACTCGGGCTTGGACAGGAATATGACCTGCCATTCCAATCACAGCGGTACGGCACGATACCCGACAGCGCCTGGAAATTGCGAAAGCTTGGCAAGCCCTGGGCGGACTCCGACACGCTGAACGCAACAATTGGCCAGGGATTTGTGCAGGTGAGTCCTTTTCAGCTTGCCGTCATGGCCGCGCGCATCGCGTCAGGCCGCAAGCTTGATCCCCACATATTTCCACGCAAGGAGGGGTTGGCCCCTCCCCTGAGTTTTGCGGAAGACCATTTGGCCGTCGTTCGCGAAGGCATGAACCTTGTAGTGAACGGCGCCGGAACTGCTGTGAGAAGCCGCCTGCCGCTTGAAGGGGTCGCAATGGCAGGCAAGACCGGCACAGCGCAGGTTCGCCGGATCGAGGGAGCACAAAGGGGCCAATCCGGTGCCTGGAAGTTTCGCGACCATGGATTGTTCATCTGCTTTGCGCCGGTCGAACAGCCCCGATATGCGGCCGCTGTCGTGATCGAACATGGCATGGGGGGAGCACGCGCTGCTGCACCTGTTGCCAAGGATTTTCTGACCTATCTGTACGACCCGGACAAGGCGATGTCCGCTCTTCTTGCACTTGAGGCAGAATGGGGCGGTGATATCCATGCGCGAATGGCAACTCGGCGGGCAGAGTGGAAGGCGCATCATTCCACTCCGGCGGTTTCTGCCCCAAAACCCGCGGATGCCTCCAGCGAGGCTGGGTCAGGAGCCCAATTGGTCAACGCCGTTGCGCCATCGAATTCATCCGACACTGTGCCGGAAAAGGCGGAGGGCGAAGATTGAGCCAGCCGTCTTTCTTGCCAGAGCCTTTCGCTTCGCTTCCCTGGCGAGTGCTGGGCCTTGTTACCGCGATCGGAGGCTTTGGGCTGATCGTGCTGTATT
>CAYSCC010000109.1:0-5954 GCA_964429375.1 uncultured Chakrabartia sp. | reverse complement strand
ATGGGTTTTTCTTTTGTTGCTGGCAATTTCGGCGCCATGGCAATGGAAAACATGGGACATGTTGCCGGAATGGCAAGTTCTCTTCAGGGCTCCCTGTCGAGCATTGCAGCATCAATTGTTGGCGCCATCATAGGAGGATCCTTTGACGGAACGACAGTGCCGCTCTACGTGGCCTACGTCCTGTGTGGGGCCATTGCGCTCGCCATTGTGTTTGTGACAGAGCGCGGCAGGTTTTTTCTCGCGCACCATGCGTGACCACGAACTGCAGGAGGATAGAGGATGGCCCACTGGCTGCTCAAGTCGGAGCCACACAAATACAGCTGGGACATGATGGTCGCTGATGGCACGACGCATTGGGACGGCGTACGTAACCACCAGGCCGCGATCAACCTTAAGGCAATGAAGGTTGGGGATACGGCCTTTTTCTACCACAGCAATGTCGGCAAGGAAGTTGTCGGGATCGTCAAGATCGTCAAGACGGCTTATCCAGATCCGGGGGATCCTGCCGGCCGCTTTGTAATGGTTGATGTTTCGCCCATCAAAGCGCTCAAAGTGCCTGTCACTCTTTCACAAATGAAGGCTGAGCCGAAGTTGGCTGATCTGGCGCTCATTCGCCAGTCACGATTGTCGGTCGTTCCTGTAAGTGGGGACCACTGGACGCTCATCCTCAAGCTCGCCGGAGAATGAAGGGGGCCTAGACTTGTTGGGCAATTGAATCCTTCAGGGCAGAGATTTCCGGTTCATTCCGCCTGTAGAAGGTCCATTTCTTGATCCTTTTGGGGACGAGTAATCCTGCATCCACCAGAAGCTTCAAATGTTGTGCCGTGGTGGGCTGTGCCAAGCCGAGTTTTTCACCGATGAGGAGGGCGCACACGCCGTCGCGGATCAAATCTCCGTCGACTTGAGGCCGAAAATGGGCTGTTGGCGCCTTGAGCCAGTCCAGGATCAAGAGGCGCTGTGCACTGGCTATGGCCTTGAGCTGTCTGTCCAGATCAGGTTTGGGCATATAGTCACAACGTATTATTGCAATATGACGATGATTGATATATCGACATCGCCCTGTTTTCAAGGAGTTTTGCAGATGTCGGTTCCGCGTCGTTTCTCGCAGGTTGACGTGTTCACCAAGAGGCCGTTTTTTGGCAACCCTGTTGCCGTGATCCTCGAAGCCGAAGGTCTGAGCAGCGAGGAAATGCAGCAAGTGGCACAATGGACCAACTTGTCTGAAACGACCTTCGTCACGCCCGCCACAGATGCGCGCGCTGATTATGTCACCCGGATTTTCACGCCAACGGAAGAATTGCCATTTGCCGGGCATCCGACATTGGGCACGGCCCATGCGGTGATTGAGGCAGGACTGGCTACTCCCACGGATGGAAAGCTGGTGATGCAATGCCTTGCGGGCTTGGTGGATTTCTCTGTCGAAACAGAAGGCCTTTCATTCCGTCTGCCCCGTTTTGTCCCTCGCAGTATCAAAAACGGGGCCGCGTTGCCGGGCATACTTGGCGGTGGACAGATAGTGGGAGAAGCTGAAGTGATCGACTCCGGGCCCCACTGGGTTACGGCGCGCGTTGACGATGTGGTGGCCGTTTCGCCGGATCCCGCGCAGCTAAAGGACTTTTTGGCGGTCAACGGGGCGACAGGCGTCACTGTGTATTCCGAAGCAGCACCTGGAGAAGTGGCGGTCAGATCCTTCTTTTTCACGGGCGGCCTGGTTGAGGATCCAGTCTGCGGCAGTGGCAACGCAGCCGTTGCGGTCCACCGGATGAGGGCAGGGGCAATCGGCAACGGGGACAGCTATCTCGCGCGGCAAGGACAGCAGATCGGTCGGGACGGCGAAATTCTCATTCGCATCGAGAATGGAGATGTTTTCGTTGGCGGCAGTTGCGTCACCGTCGTGCAAGGCCAAATGCTGATTTGACGGCGCTCCCTTCCCCGGCGCAGGCTTCGCGTCTAAGGAAGGAAGATGACTCCCTTGATCCCTGTCATGTTCGGCGGCGCACTGGGCGCTGGAGCGCGGCATCTTGTTGGCGCATTCCTGCTTGCCCGACTTGGACCCGGCTTCCCCTGGTGGACGCTGACCGTGAACATCGTTGGTGGCGTCATGATGGGGCTGCTGGTTGGCATATTGGCGCGGACCGGGGCCAACGAAAATCTGAGACTGTTTCTCGGGGTTGGGGTCCTGGGCGGATTTACGACGTTTAGTGCCTTCAGCTTGGAGACATGGCTGATGCTTGAGCGCAGTCAGCTGGTGATGGCGGCGGGTTACGTCTGTGCCTCGGTTGTCGGATCTGTCGCTGCTCTTGGTTTCGGGCTCTGGCTGGGCCGGCCATGAACGATTTGGCTCGGACATATACGGTTGTGCCGGATGACGATGGCATCAGGCTGGATCGCTGGTTCAAGCGCCATTTGCCGGATGCAAGTTTCAACATCGTTTCGCGTTGGGCACGGACCGGACAGCTTAGAGTGGACGGGAAGCGTGCAACGCCAGGAGATCGCATCGAAGCGGGTCAACAGATCCGCATTCCGCCAGCCGAAGCCCTCGCCAAAGCGGTAGAGTCGCGACCTGCGCGAGCCCGGCGAGAACGCCTGGACCTCGGGGAAGAAGAGTCTGCCTTTGCCCGATCGCTCGTGATTCACAAGGACGCAGCGGCCCTGGTTCTGAACAAGCCCCCCGGCCTGGCGACGCAGGGCGGCACGAAAACCGAAGAGCATGTCGACAGGCTCCTCGATGCTTTGTGGTATGATGCGGACACGCGCCCAAAGCTTGTCCATCGTCTCGACAAGGACACGTCCGGCGCTCTCCTCGTTGGCCGGACTGCGCGAGCCGCGGGTCATTTCGCCAAGGCCTTTTCAAGCCGGACTGCGCGCAAGCTCTATTGGGCGGTGATTGTTGGTGTGCCGAGCATCGAGGATGGCATGATCGAGCTGCCCATTGCAAAACAGCCGGGCACGGGCGGCGAGAAAATGCATGTCGAC
The DNA here is from genome assembly GCA_964429375.1 of uncultured Chakrabartia sp. Lineage (GTDB taxonomy): Bacteria > Pseudomonadota > Alphaproteobacteria > Sphingomonadales > Sphingomonadaceae > Aquisediminimonas. Next base: position 2,978 of record CAYSCC010000109.1, on the reverse strand, counting down.
GAAAAGTCAGGGTCGCCCGCAAGGACCCGGTATCGGGTGATCGACCGCGCTGGAAACAACGCGGCCTGGGTTGAGCTGCAACCCTTTACCGGGAGAACACACCAGTTACGCGTTCACATGGCCGCGATCGGCCATCCGATTGTCGGCGACGGCAAATATGGCGGCCGGGATGCGTTTTTGACCGGCACCGTCAGCCGCAAAATGCACCTTCATGCGCGTCGCATTCGGGTTGATCACCCTGACGGCGGTAACATCGATGTTCGTGCTGACCTGCCCGCGCATTTTTCGGACACGCTCGCGGCGCTTGGTTTTGAAGAAAGCGACGGCGATGCCCTTGTGCTCGACGAAATCCGGTTCAAGGATACTGAGGAAGGCAAGCGGCGCATAGCGGCCAACAAGGCAAAGGCTGCACGCAAGGACCGCAAAGGCGAGCGGCGCGGCAGAGGAAGCACTGCTCAGGCGCGCGGCAAGCGTTGAGCATGCATCCCGCTTCGACGTTTCACTGGACTGATCAAGCTGCCCTCCGCAACTTTGCGGAGGCCGTAGGCTTTGGAATTTTGGCCGTCTCCAAACCGTTTGGCGTGGGTGTCGCGCATTTGCCTTTTCTGTTCTTGGGGCCTGACAGAGTGGGCTTCCATATGGCGAAGCGAAACCCGATTGCGATCGGCCTGGACGGCCAAAGAGCCGTTCTGGTTGTGAACGGACCGCAGGCCTATGTGTCGCCAGACTGGTATGGCCTGGACCATAACCAGGTGCCGACCTGGAATTACCTTGCCGCGGAGTTCGAAGGGCATGTGTCTGCCCTTTCGCATGCCAGTCTGATCGCCCAGGTCGATGCACTTACAGCGATGCATGAGTCCCGGCTTGCACCCAAACCGGAATGGACTCGAGCAAAGATGGACGATGGGCGCTTCGAAAAGATGATTGAGGCCGTCCATGGCTTTGAACTGCGGGTGACGGATTGGCGAGGGACGGCCAAACTTGGCCAAAACAAGCCAAAGTCGGCGCGAATGTCGGCAGCTGATGCCATCCAGGCGGCCGGCAATGGCGATCTGGCCGCACTGTTGCGAGAACCGCCCAATGGTTAATCGCCTTGCCCTTTTCGATTGCGATGGAACGCTGGTCGACAGCCAGCATTCCATTTTCGTCTGTGTGGAGGAAGCGTTTGCGCGTGCCGGGCTCGCGTCGCCCGGCCGTCTGGCCGCGCGACGGGTGGTCGGCCTGAGCCTGCTTCCGGCCATGACCATGCTCGCGCCGCATGGTGAGGCCGAACTCCATGAGCAACTGGCCGAAGACTATAAGGCCGCATTTCAAAGGTTGCGACGTGCTGGTCTTGTCGAGGAGCCCTTGTTCGACGGGATCGTGGAAGCGTTGGACATGCTTCAGGACGATGGCTGGATCCTTGGCGTCGCTACCGGAAAGTCTGATCGAGGACTTGACCTGTGTCTGCGGCAACACGGGTTGCGCGAGCGGTTTTTGACGCTGCAAACGGCTGATCGCCACCCTTCAAAGCCGCACCCCTCCATGGCGCATCGGGCAATGGCTGACGCAGGGGCCGTTCCGGAAACGACGGTCATGATCGGAGACACGAGCTTCGACATGGCGATGGGCGTTGCTGCGGGAACGCGCGCCATAGGCGTCGACTGGGGCTATCATCCCAGAGAGGAACTGCTTGCGGCAGGTGCCAGTCAGGTTATCGCCCATGCGCGCGAACTCAAGGAGGCGATATCATGACAGATCCGGAAGATCAGGCCCGTCGACGCTTTGTCGCTCTCAACCTTGTTCGCCTTCTGGCGATCGCAATGGTTTTTGCCGGTGCCGCAAATGTCGGAGGCAGGTTGCTTCCGGAGCTGTCGCCGGTTCTGGGGTATGTTTTGCTTGTCGCTGGGGCGCTGGACTTCTTCCTTGCCCCCGCCATTCTCAAACGCGGCTGGCGCAGCCCAGACCGATGAAACGTTTTTATCAGAAGGTTTCGGTTTCGCCTGACCTGCGAATCCTTCTTGATGGCAAGCCGGTCCACACGCCCGGGCGCCTGCCGCTTGTCCTGCCGAATACGGCTCTTGCGCGCGCAGTGGCGAAGGAATGGGAGGCGCAGGGCGATGTCATTTTGCCAAGCAGCATGCCGTTCACAGGTCTTGCCAATGCAGCGATCGAGAGGATTTCTCCCGATCCGGGCGCCTTTGCGGCAAACCTCTCCGTCTTTGCCGAGTCCGAACTGCTTTGCTATCGCGCCGATGGGCCGGAACCACTGGTCGCGCGCCAGGCAGAGCTCTGGGATCCCGTCCTTGCTTGGGCAAGGACCCGTTACGATGTCAGTTTCACTTTGATTGCGGGAGTCATGCACCAACCCCAGCCTTCGGCGATGATTGCCCGGCTTTCTGACGTGATGATGGCGCGATCCGCTTTCGAATTGGCAGCACTATCTCCCATTGTCACGATTTCAGGGTCGCTCGTTGTGGCGTTGGCAGTGTTTGAAGGTGAATTGGAACCTGCGGTCGCATTTGACGTGAGCCATCTTGATGAACTGTGGCAGGCAGAGCTGTGGGGTGAGGACGATTTGGCGCTTGGGCAGCGCACGTCCCGGCGAACGGATTTCCTGGCGGCGTGCACGTTCCTGAACCTGTTGCGCGGTTGAGGGCAGGAGCCAGCGGGCAAGGGACCCGCTGCAAGCCTGAAGATCCTGCGGTCCTCCATTCTTATGCGAACGGCCAGGCTAAGGAACTCCGTCGTCAACCCTGTTTGGACAGGCTCCTGACAAAGCCGATCAGGCTTGTCTGGCGACTGCGTTTCAGCCGTTCCGCTTCAAGGATCGTCTTTACGGATTCAAAACAGGCATCCACATCGTCATTGACCAGGACATATTCATATCCGTCCCAATGGCTGATCTCTGCCGCAGCGCGGTCCATACGCGCCTTGATGACCTCATCCGTGTCTGTCCCTCGCGCCCGGAGGCGGCGTTCGAGCTCTGTCAGGGACGG
>CAYSCC010000108.1:0-5994 GCA_964429375.1 uncultured Chakrabartia sp. | reverse complement strand
CCTGCCTTGTATCCCTTTGAGTAGGATGCATAGAGCAGCACCTCGTCAACCGGCTTCCAGCTGAGCACGGCCGTTCCGGTCCACTGGCTTTCGCCGCGCGACGTTCCCGGCTCGGTCCCGACAAACCCGATCCCGGTTCCGTTGATAGAGCACACCGTGCCGGCAAAAGATTGCAGCGGCGAGTTCACCAGCAGCGGGCAGATCGTGTTCGTCGCGTTGACGGTCGAACTCAAGTCCTTCTTTTCATGGGTGTAGCGTGCACCCAACGTCAGCGAGAGACGATCGGGAACGATGTCAATCACGTTGTGGGTAAAGAAGGCGTAGTTGGTGCTCTTCTGCCGGAAACGATTATTGTACCCGGTGTTGGCAATGGCGATATTCGGTTGACCCAGCGCCGCAGCGAGAGAGCCGAAGCCGGGGCGTGCAGGATTGGCGATCAAGGCACCAAGCGCCGGGATCAGGGCTCGACGGGGATCGCCGACCGGCAGTCCCGACAGGGTTGTAATCGTGCCCTGAACCGTCGCGACATTGATGCAATATGGGTTCGTTGTCTGCAGTGCAGTTGGCACCAGAGCGGCAATCGTCAGGCAGTTGGCGAACTTTTCATAGTCCGCGCCATACTGCGTGTTCTGTTCCGAAATCAGGGTTTCATCGGCGTAGTAACCACCGACGAGCCAATCCAGACGATCATTGAACAGCTTGCCCTGCAGACGCAGTTCCTGGGTAAATGTCCGGAACCGCCGATCCTGATCGACAATGTGAAGCAGGTCGAGCGCCTGGAAGTCGCTGTCTTGCCCTGTCTTGAAATGATAATTCCGATAGGCAGTGACGGACGTCAGCTGCGCTCCCCCCAGATTCCATTTGAGTTCGCCCGACACGCCATAATCGGTGCTGTCGGCCCCATAAGGGAATCCCGGCGTGGTTGCCGTCCGGCGCACAAAAGCCGTGTCGGTGGGAGCAAACTGGTAGTTGGCACCCAGCGCGTTGAGCAGGGGCGCCAGAGTGTTGGCCGACTGCACCACATTCTCCGGGCCGGAGCCCGCAGCATTGGCGCGGGACAAATTGCGAATGGGGTTGAGGAACACACCAGCACAGCAATTCTCGCTACGCTCGGAATAGTCGCCGATCACACGGAAACTGATCTCCGAATTCGGCTCGAACAGCAGTTGCCCGCGCAGAAGGTAACGATCGCGATCATTGACATCCGGCTCCCCGGGCGTGACCTGTTTCACAAAGCCGTCGCGCTTCATGTACACGCCTTCCAGCTTGGCTGCGAGGGTGTCGCTGACAATGGGGCCAGTCACTCCGCCTTCAAGGCGCAGGTAATCATAGTTGCCATAGGTGGCGGCACCATAAGCCCCGAATTCGAAGCTTGGCTTCTTGGTGACAATGTTGAGCAGGCCCGCGCTCGCGTTGCGACCAAACAAGGCTCCCTGCGGACCGCGAAGCACCTCGACCCGCTCGACTTCGCCCAGTTCAGACAGGCCAACGCCGGTGCGGCTGCGATAGACGCCATCGATGAACAGAGCGACCGACGATTCAAGACCCGGGTTTTCACCGACGGTGCCGATGCCGCGCACGCGCGCAGTGAAGTTGGATTCGCTGGTGGCACCAGAGACGATCAACGACGGGGCGAGCTGGTTCAGCGCGCGAATGTCCGTCACGCCGGAATTCTGCAGCGCCTGCCCGCCAATGGCAGAGACAGCCAAGGGCACATCAGACAGCTGTTCGTCGCGTCGTGTTGCGGTGACGATGATTTCACCCTGATCAGCAAGGGCATCTTCGGCCTGGGGAGTTCCCGCCGCCGGTGCACCAGACTGCGCCTGTGCAAGGGCCGGACTTGAAAGGCCGCTCAGAGCAGCAGTGATCATCAGCTTTGTGAGTGTGCGCATCATTCTCTCCCAAAAAGGCGCTGAGGAGGTCCCGAGACGGGAACAGTCCATGGCGCATTTTTAGTAGGAAGAAGGAAGGCGGGCTAGAAAGCAGCGCACATGGGCACTGTTTTTGCGGGAACCTGCGTCTTTTGTGTCACATATCTACATCAACGCATCAGAGTATTGAGCCAGCGAGGCGCGAGCAGATCGCCAGCAAAAGGCCCGCCCCGGACGAACCGGAGCGGGCCAAATAACCGCAACAGGGGTACGAAATCAGAACTTGCCGCGCACGGTGACCCCATAGGTGCGGGGTTCGCCCGGAAAGCCGATGAAGACCTGATTGGCAATCGCGTTCACGCCGCTCTGGACACCGCGAATGGTGCCGCCGCCCAGGAACGGGCCATCCGCGCCGATCTGCTGGAACTTCTTGTTGAAGAGATTCTGGCCGAACACTTCAATGCCCCATTTCTTGTCCGGGCCGAACAGGCCGATGCGGCCGTTCACAACCAGGAATCCATCCTGAATCTTCTCGGCATCGAGATCGGACCCGGTGTTGGTGTCACTCTGGAAGCGGCTGTCCAGATAGAAAAGCGCGCTCAGGCCCGACGTTCCAATGTCCGGGGTAAACGCAATCGACGATGTGACGACATATTTCGGCGCATTCGAAATCTGTCGGCCGGGCAACTGGAACAGTGCGCTGCTAAGCGGTGCACCTGCCGTGCCAACCAGGTTCCGGCGGTATTTGGTGTCGGAATAGGTCAGGCCCATATTGACTGTCACATTGCGCACGGGCGACAGAACGCCCTCGATCTCAAATCCCTTGGATTCCACGCCGCCTCGCGTCCGGTTCGCCGCGCAGCCTCCCGTTGCGCTGTTGGCATCAGTATCTGCGCCGTTCAAACTGTCCTTGCAGGACAGAAGATTGGCGACTTCAAAGTTGATGCCATTAAAGGTATTCAACTGGAAGTTGCGGTATACTTGATAAAAGGCCGCAATGTTGAGGTTGAAGCGCCGGCCATCGAACTTGGCGCCAATTTCATAGGCATTCACTTTTTCCGGGGCGAATTGAAGATCCGAGGCTTCTGGCCGTGCGTTGCCAAGCGTATTGGCCGGCCGGGCCAGCTGAGCCCTGCAATTTGCGTTAGCGGTCATTTGCGCAGCGGTTGGCGCGGCTCCACCCAAATTGGGGTTGCACGGGGCATCGAGCCCCGCAGGATCAAGGTTAAAGCCCCCGGCCTTGAACCCGCGCGAGAATGATAGGTAGGTCAGCAGCCTTTCAGTCGGCTTGAAGCTCAAAACCGCCGTGCCGGTAAATTCATCCTCGCTACGCTTGGTTCCAGGAGCACCCTTTGCAAACCCTGGGCCCGCATCATTGTTGATCGCGCAGGCAAAGCCCGCAAGTCCATTGCCGATATTGCGCAGTGCCGAACAGAGGCGGTTGTTGGTGTTGAAGGAGGCGGTAATATCCTTCTTCTCATTTGTATAACGCGCACCCAAGGTCAGGCTGAGCTTTTCGGGGATGACGTCGATGACGTTGTGCGTGAAAAATGCGTAATTCCGGCTATCCTGCTTGAAGCGGTTGCTGATAACACCGGTTCCCGCGAGGGCGGGGACGCCCAATGCCGCAGCAAGCCCCTGAAAGCCTGGAAAGGCCGGAGAATTGGTGCACGTAGGCGATGCGGTATTGACTGTAGCACCTGGAATAAGCCCACGGGCGACCGCAATACAGTTGAAAACCCGGTCTGCATCGACGCCGAATTTGGAATCGTCCGACGTTGTAAGCTGTTCGTCCGCGTAATAGCCCCCGATCAGCCAGTCGACCCGACCGTCGAACAATTTTCCCTGCAAGCGCAATTCCTGGGTGAACAGTTCGAATTCACGATTGAGAGCGGTCCTGCGCAACACATCGAGCCTGTTGAAATCCTGATCCTGTCCCTGCCGGTTCTTGAAATCGCGATAGGCGGTAATCGAGGTCAACTTCGCAAGGCCGAGATCGAGGTTGGCTTCGCCCGAAAAGCCATAATCTTCGGTATCGGCGATATAGTTGAAGCCCGGCGTCGTGCTGGTTCGGCGAACGAATTTGTCGCTGGTTGGCGAGGCCGTCGTCAAATTGGCACCGAGCGCATTGATCACGGACAGGATCGAGTTTGGCTGGATATTCAGCGTGCCATCCGCGTTGCGGGTGACGTTGCGGATGGGCGACAGGATGGGCGCCCCACAGCAGATTTCGTTGCGCTCGCTATAATCGCCGATCAGGCGGAAACTGAACGCATCATTTGGCTTGAACAGCAGCTGGCCGCGGATGAGATAGCGATCGCGATCGTTGATGTCCTTTTCGCCCGGCGTGTCATTCTTGATGAAGCCGTCACGCTTCTGGTACACTGCATCGAGCTTCGCCGCGAGCGTCTGGGTGATCGGACCGGTCACAGAGCCATCGACGCGGAAATAATCATAGTTGCCATAGGTTGCCGAACCCTTGGCTTCGAAATCGAAACTGGGGCCCTTTGTCACCACGTTGATGAGGCCGGCTGTCGAGTTCTTGCCGAACAGGGTCCCTTGCGGCCCACGCAGAACCTCGACCCGCTCAATATCACCCAATTCGGAAAGGCCGACTCCGGTGCGGCTCCGGTACACGCCGTCGATGAACAGGCCGACAGAGGATTCCAGACCCGCATTTTCACCAACCGTGCCGACGCCGCGAATACGCGCGGAGAAATTCACTTCGCTGGTTGCGCCCGAAACGAGCAGTGAGGGCGCAACCTGGCCAAGCTGGCGGATGTCGCTAGCACCGGTATTGGCAAGCGTTTCCCCGGAGACTGCAGAAATGGCGATCGGCACGTTCGAGAGCGACTGTTCACGCCGGGTTGCCGTCACGACAATGTCACCAGCATCTTCGGCAGCCGCATCGTCAGCAGGCGTGGCCTGTTCCTGCGCCCAGGCCGGCATGGCCATGGCAAGAATCGCAGCGGAAACCAGAAAATTCACTTTGCGCATCGTCGACATCCTGTGACAGTTGAACCGTCAGAGTTACGCCGCGCGGCGCCATTTTGGTTGCAGCGCCAGCGCAGGTCGAAATCGATGTCGCGTGTTTTTGCCCCGCCGTGCGGCAATTATGCCACAGGCCTGACCGGCAAGACTTATTTGGGGCTGAGCACCATCAGCATCTGGCGTCCCTCCATGCGGGGGAACTGCTCCACCTTGGCATCATCTGCCGTATCTTCCTGGACGCGCACCAGAAGCTTCATGCCAAGCTCGCCATGCGCCAGTTCACGACCGCGAAACCGCAAAGTGACCTTCACCTTGTCGCCCTCGGCAATGAATTTGTGGATAGACCGCATCTTCACGTCATAATCATGATCGTCGATATTCGGACGCATCTTGATCTCCTTGATCTCCTGCGTCTTCTGGGTCTTGCGGGCCTGATTGGCCTTTTTCTGGGCTTCGTACTTGAACTTGCCCACGTCAAGGAACTTGGCAACCGGCGGGTCCGCATTTGGAGAAACTTCCACCAGGTCAAGTCCGACTTCGGCAGCCTGCTCGATCGCTTCGCGCGTGTACATCACGCCGAGGTTTTCACCATTCTCATCAATCACCCGGACCTTGGGGGACTGAATAAATTCATTGAAACGCGGCCCATTCATCTGGGCGGGCGTGGGGCCGAGCGGACGGCGAGGGGCAAGCGGTGGTATAACAATTTCTCCAAGACATGAACGTCAGCCGCGCGATGTATCTGTTTTGTGCCGGAAGGCAAAGCCCGAAAACGCGTCTGTGCCAGATTCTGGGGCAGTGTTGCACCTCTACGTCACTTCAGCCAGCCAACGGAGACGGCCGGGGTGGCAGGCGAATTGCCAGAAACAGCAGTGCGCCAAACACCAGGGCGGAGGCGCCAAGCAACTGGGCCAGCATGTAATCCCCAAACATGTCGTGCAGGCGGCCAACGCCGATCAGGCCTGACGCATTGCCGATCCAGCCAAGGCCAAGCAACGCCCCATAAACCGTACCATAGTTCGCAATGCCAAAGCGCCGCGCCGTGAAATAGGCAAAGATGTCGTGCTCGGATCCCTGCTGGAACCCGATGAGAAATGCCGCGGCCAGCGCAATCCCGCTCATATTGTCCCAT
>CAYSCC010000107.1:0-6032 GCA_964429375.1 uncultured Chakrabartia sp. | reverse complement strand
GCACTTCCTGCGCAAAAAGCTTCTTCATGAAATCGGGGTGCGCGCGGCTGAGGAATATTTGCGGCCCCCGGTTTTCGCGCACAACACGCAGGATCAATGAACGAACCCGGTCACCAACCCGGGCCACTTCGCGCGGAATCTGCTGGTCACGCCGGATGACGCCTTCTGCCCGGCCCAGGTCCACGACGACATGGCCGAACTCGACCCGCTTCACGACGCCGGTGATGATCTCGCCCGCGCGATCCCTGAATTCTTCATACTGCCGTTCGCGCTCGGCATCGCGCACCTTCTGGAAAATGACCTGCTTGGCGGCCTGCGCGGCAATGCGGCCAAATTCGATGGGCGGCAGCGGGTCCACAATGAAATCGCCAATGGCAGAACCGGGCTGGAGCTTTTCGGCGTCCTTCAGGTTTACCTGCTTGAAATAGTCATCAACCTGTTCGACCACCTCGACAACGCGCCACAGACGCATATCGCCGGAGGCGGGGTCAATCTTTGCGCGAATGTCATTCTCTGCGCCGTAACGGGCCCTCGCAGCCCGCTGGATTGCGTCTTCCATGGCTTCAAGCACAATGGCCTTGTCGATCAGCTTTTCCCGTGCGACCGAGTCTGCAATTGCGAGCAGTTCTGCCTTGTTGGCTGAAATCGGGCTGGACATGAAAACTACCTCTCTTGTGAAATCGTATCGACGCCGTCTGTTGAAAGCGGCGCCGTGGCCTTGATGAGGGCATCAGTCAGCACAAGCTTGGCGCTGGCGATGCTGGTGAATGGAATATGGAGCGTCTCTCGCGTCTTGGGCGTCGTGATCACGATCTTTTCGCCATCAAGCCCCCCGAGCCTGCCGTCGATTTGCTTGCGGCCCTCGATTGTCTCCGAAAGTTTCAGCCGAGCGTCAAATCCGGCCCAATCGGCATAGTCGGCAAGCCGGGTCAGCGGTCTGTCAATGCCCGGCGAACTCACTTCAAGCCGATAGGCGTCTTCGATCGGATCAACGTCATCCAGCATGTCCGAAATGCGCCGGGAAAGTTCCGCGCAATCCTCGATCACGAGCTGGCGTGTATCGGGCCGCTCTGCCATAACCTGCAGCGTCGGATCAGACTTGCCGCCGAACATTGCAACGCGCACGAGCTTCAGGCCCATTGCGGTCGCATGGGGTTCGATCAGCTTTGTCAATGCGGCGATATCCGCCATCCATGATCCTATTCAAATACCATGAGTGTTCGCTGCCGGACCCTTGGGGCCCGACCTCGTCAAAGTTGCCAATGTCGAGAAACTCGTTGGCTTCCTAGCGCCACTCTTCGCGGGGTGCAAGCATTGTTAGATCCGGATGTACCGGAAGTACCAGACTTCGTGGCCCAGTCGCCTGGCCTTGCGCTCATAGCGTGTCTCGGGCCAATCGTCGGGTCGAATGAGAAAATCGTCAGGCGTTTTGACCTGCCATTCGAAGTCCCGTCTTCGGTTCATCTGCATCAGTGCCCAGCGCAGGTAGACAGGATGGTCGGTCCCGAACCGGAACTCTCCCCCTGGTCTGAGCTTGGCCGAGATCCGGTCGATCGGGCCCGGGTTCATGAAACGCCGTTTTGCGTGACGTGCCTTGGGCCAGGGATCCGGGTGAAGAAGATAGACGCGATCAAGGGACGCATCCGGCAGGCGGCCGAGCACATCCAGCGCGTCACCCATGTGCAGGCGGACATTGTGCAGGTTTTGAGCCTGAATATGTTGCAATGCTCCCACCACGCCGTTGATGAAAGGTTCGCATCCAATCAGTCCGTGATCGGGATGAAGTTGGGCTTGGCCCGCAAGATGCTCTCCAGCGCCAAAACCGATCTCAAGCTGAAGGGGACAATCCCTTCCAAACAGGATCTGCGAATCAAGCCTGCCTTCTGGCACGCTGATCTTCGGCAGAAGGTTCTCAACCAGACCGGCCTGGCCACTGCGCAGCCTGTGCCCCTGCCGCCGGCCATAAAGGCGGCCGATTGTCGTCGGGTCACTCATCGGGGTTATCGGCAGGGCCGGCCTTCATATTCGCGACGATGAAAGACATAGGCGCGCCCGTTCCAGCGCACGACAGGAAAGCAGAACCCGGGCCCGCCTATGGAAATGTCGGGCCAGCGGCCCACACCCCGCGTCTTGAGAAATTGGGGGATGCCATCGCCCGAATAGAGCGGTTTCCATCGACCATTTGCCTGTTTGGCGAGCAGGATGAAACCGGTCCCCGATGCCCCATGACAAAATGTTCCGTCTTCGGCCACAACAACCTCCGGGCGGCCATCCCCATTCAGATCCTCCAACATGTCGATCCGTGCGGAAGCATTGAGATCGTCCTTGCAGATTATCCAGCGGGCGCCCCGCCTTGTCGCTCCGGCCGCAGTGAAGACCGCCGCTCGTTCCGGCATCGTCAGTGTTGCCGCTGTTGCTGCCAAGGCTATCAGGCTAATCATGGGCGAAGTCTAGGCAGGGATTGTCAAAAGGCAAGCCATGGCGGATGGCAGGGTCAGCGAACAAAGGCAGAATTGGCGCGATCTGCAAGCCGCGACACTGCTTCCGCGTGGATTCCCGGACTTGCAGCAAGGACTCCGAACGCGTCACCTCGCGTAGAATTGTACCGCAATGTATTGCCGCGCGCGTCGGTGACGGTCGCGCCCGCCTCCTGCGCGATCAGTGCCGCTGCGGCGATGTCCCATTCAAAGCCCCAGCGCAGGGTTGCCACAAGATCGGCTTCACCGGCTGCGACCATGGCCATGCGGAGGGCAATCGAGTTGGGCTTTTCAACGGGGACGAGGTCGCTATCCACGCGCGGCACGGCGTCCGCGGGCACACGGGCTCCCGAGAGCGATGTCCTCTGGCTGGTGCGGACAAATTGGCCGTTTCGCAGAGCCCCGGAACCCGCAAAGGCGCTCCAGTGTTCTCCCCGTGCCGGCGCGTCCAGAACGCCCAATAAAGGCCTGCCGCCCTCTACCAGCGCAATCGAAATGGCCCAGCCGCGTCGGCCACGAACAAAATCGCGGGTTCCGTCGATCGGATCGACAACCCAGACCCGCGGCAGCAAAAGCCGCTCTGCGCTGTCAGCCGTTTCTTCCGAGAGCCAGCCTGCGTCCGGATCCAGTTCGGCAAGCCGTCGCTGCAAGAGCTGATCCACCGCCAGATCGACTTCGCTCACCGGATTTCCCGGCGATTTTTCCCACTGTTCGAAATCGCCGCGCCAGCGCCGCATGGCGAGTGCCCCTGCTTCGCGCGCGACGCTGCTTACGGCTTCAAGAAGGCGATCAGTCACCTGCCAGGGTCATCCCATCCACGCGCAAAGTGGGGACGTTTGTCGCGTACCGGAATTCCAGGTCATTGGCAGGCACGAGTGCCGCAAACATCTCCTTCAGATTGCCGGCAATTGTGACTTCCGCAACCGGGCCTGCAATTTCTCCATTGATGATGAGGAACCCGGAGGCACCGCGGCTATAATCTCCGGTTAGCCCGTTCACACCCATGCCAATCAACTCGTTCACATAGATGCCATATTTGATGTCGGACATAAGCTCGGCCGGACTCACTTTGCCGGCCGCCATGTGAAGGTTGGATGTGCCCGTGCCAGGTGCGCCCGCACCGCCGCGCGTTGCGTGCCCGGTCGGGGGGAGGCCCAGCTGCCGGCCGGAAGCGCTGTCGATAAGCCAGTTCGTCAGGACCCCGTCATCAATGATATGGGTCTGGCGGGTTTCCAGGCCCTCACCGTCAAAAGGGCGAGAGCGCAAGCCCCGGACCCGCAGCGGATCGTCGAACACCTGCACCTCGCTCGAGAAGACACGCTGTCCCAACCTGTCCAGCAGAAAGCTGGTTTTTCGCGCAATTGCTGCTCCCGTTATGGCACCAGCCAGGTGGCCAAGCAGTGAATTGCCGACGCGTGGGTCAAAGACGACAGGCATGGCGCCGCTCTTGAGTTTGACCGGATTCAGCCGCGCAACTGCTCGGTCTCCGGCTTGTTTTCCAATCGCAACGGCCGCCTCCAGGTCATGCAGGTGGCGCGCCGAGTGATAGGCATAGTCCCGCTGCATGCTTCCGCCTTCGCCGGCCAGGACGCTTGCAGAAAGGCCATGGCTAGAGGCCCGATACCCTTGCGCAAATCCGTGGCTGGTCGCGAGCGCCATGACCGCAACCGATGCACTGGCGCTTGCTCCTTCGCTGTTTGTGACGCCGGTGACGGATCGGGCTGCTTCTTCGGCCAGAAGAGCGCGTTCACGCAGATCCTGTGGATGTACTTCCGTGCTGTCAAAAAGGTCGAGATTCGGTTGCGCCTTGCCCATCAGAAACTCGGCTGGCGCGAGGCCGGCATAGGGGTCTTCAGGGGCTTCGCGGGCCATTGCCACGGCGCGGTCCGCCAGCATTGTCAATGCATCGATTGAAAGGTCGGATGACGAAGCGCTGGCTGAACGGTGTCCGACAAAAACCCTCAGGCCGATATCCTCGCCTTCCGAGCGGTCTACGTCTTCCAGCAATCCCAGCCGCATCTGCACGTGCGTGGCACCGTTGCCGCTATACACAACATCACAGGCGTCCGCGCCGGCCTTCATGGCGCGCGTGACCAGGTCGGCAGCGCGCTCTTTTGCTTGTTCATTGGTGAGCATTATGGGCGCATAGTCCGGGACGCCTCAAGGTTGAAGCCCTTTGTGTGTCAGGACGGGTCGCAATTCAGGCTGTCGACCCCACAACGCCGCAGGCCAGGGCAAGAAGCAGACCGGCAAAGCGATTGGAACGGAATTTTTCCAAGGCATCGTTCCCGTCGTCGATCTGCAAACTGGTTACCTGCCACATGAGGTGAAGCATGATCGGCAGCAATGCCGCAAGCGCCAGGACCTGCGGTCTGATGAACCAGAAGGCTGCGGCCCAAGATGCAAGCGCAACGGTATAGAACAGGGCAATCCCCACCCTGACATTGCTTCCGAGCTTCAAAGCAGACGATCGTACTCCAACCAGGGCATCGTCTTCGCGATCCTGCAGGGCATAGATCGTGTCGTACCCAATGACCCAGAAAATACTGCCGGCGTAAAGGAGCGCGATGGCAGGTGAAGGCGTTGCCGTGACGGCGAACCAGCCGACAAGTGCGCCCCATGAGAAAACAATTCCAAGCCACGCCTGCGGCCACCAGGTGATTCTCTTCATGAACGGGTACGCTGCAACAGGGGCCAGGCTTGCCAGAGCGACAAGTTGAGCCACAGGCTGCAGCTGAAACAGGACAATCAGGCCAATCATACAAAGAAGGACAAGCCACACCGATGCGGCGCGCACCGAGACGGCACCGCTGGCAACTGGGCGCAGGCGGGTCCGCTCAACCTGTGCATCGAGGTCGCGATCGACAATGTCATTATAGACACATCCAGCGCCGCGCATGGCGATTGACCCAAGCAGCATCCAGCCGATCAGGGGCCAATGGGTCCGCAAGCCTCCCGCGAGCAGGACACTCCAGGCGCAGGGCCAGAAGAGCAGCCACCAGCCTATCGGTCGGTCGAATCGGGCTAGCAGGGCAAACGCACGCGCGTTGGGAGGCAGTCTTCCAACGAGGCCTTTGTGCTGGCTGTCCGGGACGATTTCGGTCTCTGGTCTCTCCATGCTATGGAACCCATTATGCCCGCAACGCCCGCCTGGCCACCCCAATCGACACCGCGCTTGTTCGTCGAATCGCGGCTAGCCGAGGGCTTGGACGTGCCGCTCGCCGGTGGGCAAGCGCATTATTTGATTTCGGTCATGCGGGTGAAAATTGGTTCGCCCGTCAAGCTGTTTGACAATGTTTCGGGCGAATGGCTGGCCGAAGTCGCGATCATTGGCAAAAGGGATCTTATTCTCCGCGTGATCGGGCACCTTCGGGATCGAGAATCCGTGCCGGACCTTTGGCTGGTTGCAGCCCCGATCAAAAAGGCTCGAATCGACCTTGTTGCTGAAAAGGCCTGCGAACTGGGGGTTGCACGCTATCTGCCGGTCCACACGCGGCGCACCGTAATCGAACGGTTGAATCTTGACCGCTTGAGAAGCCAGATGATTGAAGCGGC
>CAYSCC010000106.1:0-6048 GCA_964429375.1 uncultured Chakrabartia sp. | reverse complement strand
CTTCGGCATGTATCCTGGCCTGACCATGGGGGCAGTCGCAGCCATTCTTGCCAAAGGTTCTGAAGAGCAGAAGGCGCGTTTCGTTCCCAAAATGATCTCGGGTGAATGGGGCGGAACAATGAACCTTACCGAGTCCCACGCGGGCACCGACCTGGGGCTTATTCGAACTCGTGCAGTGCCGCAGGCAGACGGAAGCTATAGCATCACGGGCACCAAGATTTTCATTTCCGGTGGGGAACATGACCTGACCGAGAACATCATCCATCTCGTGTTGGCCAAGACTCCTGATGCTCCGGAATCAAGCAAGGGCATTTCCCTTTTCATTGTCCCGAAAATTTTGGTGAATGACGACGGCTCTCTGGGCGATCGCAATGCGGTCAGTTGCGGATCGATCGAGCACAAGATGGGCATCCGTGCGCAGGCCACATGTGTAATGAATTATGATGGCGCGACGGGCTACATGGTTGGCGAAGAAAACAAGGGCTTGGCGGCCATGTTCATCATGATGAATGCTGCACGGCTCGGGGTTGGCGTACAGGGTCTGGCACAGGCTGATATCGCGTATCAGAACGGCCTCCAATATGCCAAAGATCGGCGCCAGGGGCGATCCCTGACCGGCGCGAAGGATCCAAATGAAAAGGCAGATCCGCTCCTGGTTCACCCCGATATCCGACGGATGCTGATGGAAGCCAAGGCCCTGACCGAAGGCCTGCGCGCCCTGTGCCTGTGGGGCGCGCTGCAGGTGGACCTTGCCCACAATGCGCCAACGGAAGCCGAACGCCAGCTGGCTGATGATCTCATCTCGCTGCTGACACCCGTGATCAAGGGATATGGCACAGACAAGGGGTATGATATCGCGACGGCCATGCAGCAGGTCTATGGCGGCCATGGCTACATCGAAGAATGGGGCATGAGCCAATATGTCCGCGATGCCCGCATCACACAGATCTATGAAGGCGCAAATGGGGTTCAGGCACTGGACCTTGTCGGGCGGAAGCTTGCACAAAACGGAGGACGTGGCGTCAGTGCATTCTTTGCGCTGGTGACTGCAGAGATCGAAGCTGCCAAGGCCAAGCCGCCGCTTGCAGATTTTGCTGCACGCCTTGAAAAGGCCTTTGGTGATCTTCAGGCGTCGACCATGTGGCTGATGCAGAATGGATTGGCCAACCCCGACAATGCCGGAGCGGGATCAACCCCCTATCTTCATTTGATGGGAATTGTTTCGGTTGGCTTGATGTGGCTGAAAATGGCCAGTGCCGCGCAGTCCGCCTTGGATGGAGGCACCGCGGACAAATCGTTCATGGAAGCAAAGCTGATCACTGCGCGCTTCTTTGCTGAGAGGATCATGCCCGATAGCGGCGCGCTGCGGCGCAAGCTTGAGGCGGGTGCGGAAGCGGTGATGGCCTTGCCAGCGGACGCCTTTTGACGGAAGACTGCATGAAGACTCTCCTCCTTGCCCTGTTCGGCGTTGCTGCAGCGATCTTTCTGTTCACCCGGTTCATTGCCCCCCCCAATCAGCTCGACCTGATCGACAGGCTATGGCTTGGCGGAAGCAAGGCGGAAAAACTCGCGACGGATGTTCTTTTTGACGAAGAGAGCGGGCAAATGCTCAATGTCTGGGGTCAGAAAGAATCATCCGGGCAAGCCCGACCAGTCATGGTGTTCTTTTACGGCGGAGGCTGGGCGCATGGTGACAAGGATCATTATGGCTTTGCTGCACGCGCCTATGCCGATCGCGGCTTCATTGTAGTCGTTCCGGATTATCGCAAGGTTCCCAATGTCCGTTTCCCGGCGTTCAATCAGGATGGTGCGGCGGCTGTCCGATGGGTTCACGACAATATTGCAAGATTCGGTGGCGATCCGGATCGCATCGTTCTCGCCGGCCATTCCGCTGGCGCCTATATTGCCATGATGCTGACGCTGGATCGATCTTATTTGATGTCGGCAGGCGTTAGGCCCTCGATTGTCCGTGCAACCGTCGGGCTGTCAGGTCCCTATGATTTTTATCCCTTTGATTCACATCGCGCGATCAGCGCGATGAACCAATGGCCACAGCCACTTGAAACCCAGCCGATCACATTTGCGCGCAGCGATGCGCCTCCAATCATGATTGTGACCGGGGCCTCGGACGATACGGTCAAGCCAAGGAATGCAATCCTGCTTTCGCGCAAATTGCATGAACTGGGGGCTCCTGCTGAATTTCGCGCCTATAATGACCTTGGGCATGAAGATGTCGTGATGGCTCTGTCCAGACCGTTTCGCAGCAAGGCACCCGTCTTGCAGGACAGCGCAGATTTCCTCATGAAGGTGGTTGAACGACCATAGGTGAGGATCAACTGTTGCTGAACGAAGTGCAACTGGCCGCTGTCGCACGTCATCTGGCGCAAACCCTGGGCGAGCGTGACGCAAGGATCACGGCCATTCGGCGATTTCACGGTGGGGCGTCTCGTGAAACCTATGCGATCGAGGTCGTGGCAAACGCAACGACTCTCCCGCTGATTCTGCGCTGCGATCCCGGAGACAGCCTTATCGATACCCCTCGGGCGCTGGAATTTGCGGCGTATAGATCGACGGAAGCCATTGATATTCCGGTTCCCCGAGCCATCTGCCTGTGCGAGGATTCAACGCTTATCGGGACTCCCTTCTTCGTGATGGAGCGCATTGAGGGCGCAGAAGCCGTCAGCCCGTTTGTTGCGAATGCCTATGGCGACCATCGCGAGTCGATCGGCCGACAGTTTTTCACCTGCCTGGGCAGGATCAACGGAGCGGAGATCCAAGGCAGCCCTCTTGCGTCCGCAGTCGACATTCCAGCGCCGGATGCGTGCTGGTCGCGCGAACTGGAGTATTGGACCGACAAGGTTGAAAAAAATGCCATGCAGCCCGAGCCAGTGCTCATGGCGGCAATCAGATGGCTACGGAACAATCCCCCGCCCCCGGCCCAGAAACTGGCCATTGTTCACGGTGACTATCGCAACGGCAATGTCCTTCACGATGGCGATGGGACGATTGTGGGCGTGCTTGATTGGGAAATGGCCCACATCGGCGATCCTCTGGAAGATCTGGCCTGGGCCCTTGATCCACTATGGAATCTCCAGGATACAGATCTTGCGGCTGGCTTGATCCCGCGTGATGAGGCGATTTCCATTTGGGAGCGGGAAAGCGGCCTGACCTTCGATGTTGCTGCCTTCGCCTGGTGGGAGATCTTTGCGTCTGTCAAAGGCATGGCCATCTGGATTACATCAGGTCATGCCAGCCTCGCTGGTGTCAACACGGATCCCGTGCTTGCATTTTCTGCCTGGTATCCCAAAACTATCGGCAATCTCGTCCTGGCGCGGCGCCTGTCGGAGATGGCGGCATGAAACCCGGTATCGGACAGCTTTTGCTGGCGCTTGCCAATACGGTCGCCACACGCATTCTTCCTGAGCTGGATGAACAATCCTATGCAACTGGCGATGCTCGCATGACGGCGCTCCTTTCTATCCTTCTCGCACAGGAGACGGATCGTGCAGCGGACACCCTGTGGCGGGAAAACAGGGAAATGCGCGCGCTGTTTCTGGCCGCTTCGCGGCAGAATCTGATCCCTTCCCTGCGGGTGCGTCTGGCGCATGACGCGGCGCTTGAGGAAACAGACCTCAAAATCAGCACCCTTTCGGCAGCGCACGACCGATACAGCGAGACGTTGATGGCGCTCCAAGTGGCCGTTGAAGCCCTCGATGAAGACTGGGCCCGGGAATTCAATCGGGAAATCTGGAAGTTCCTGGTGGAGTCCGCAGAGCGCAGATGTCTTCAGATGCCGGCGATGTAAGCGCCGGACAAACAAATGCCCGGACCGTTTCCAGTCCGGGCACCTGCGTGACGAATTCGTCACCCCCCGTTTTTGGCTTTCGTCTCAACACCGCCCGCCGGCTTTTCCAGCTTTGGCGTGGAGCCGTCAACCTCCCCGAACCGTGGCCTCACGTTTCAGAACTGTGTCGCTAGGGAATACTTGCCCAAATGTCATCGCCTGAATGGTGCTGGCAAGTCGATTTGGCACTGACTGTGTTGATTCCGCCACAGTGCCGGAAGCTTGCCAGCCAGTCACTCGCACATTAGTGCCAACGCATGATCCTTTCAGCCCATGAGCGCATGATCGCCAAACGCTATCTGCTCCCCGGGCGCGGTGAAGGCTTTATCTTCCTTGTTGCTGGAATCAGCCTCTTTGCCGTCATGCTTGGCGTCGCAGCGCTCATCGTGGTCATGAGCGTCATGAATGGCTTTAGAGCCGAATTGTTCGACAAGATTGTGGGCCTGAACGGCCATGCGGTGGTCCAAGGCTATGGAGGAAGACTGCCCGACTGGAAGCAGATCATGGCCGAAGCCCGGGCAACGCCTGGCGTCAAGACGGCAATCCCGCTGATCGAACAGCCTTTGATGGCCAGTTATCAGGGCCGTGTGGAAGGCGTGCTTTTGCGCGGGATGACGGTGAAGGACATTCGGACCAATTCATCGATCCGCAACAAGGTCCTGTCTGGCAAACTTTTGGAGCTTGTGCCCGGAAGCGGGAATGTTGCAATCGGTGCAAGGCTAGCCGACCAGCTGGGGGCGCAGATCGGGGGCAGCATCAGCCTGATCTCACCCGATGGGCAGAGCACTCCTTTTGGTTCAGTGCCACGCATTGTCAGCTATCGGGTGGCGGCCATATTCGAAGTTGGCGTCTACGATTACGACAAGTCCTTTGTGATCATGCCCATTGAGGACGCTCAGACCCTGCTCCTCCTGGGGGAGACGGTTGGCATGGTCGAGCTTGATACAGTTGATCCAGACAAGGTCGGGGCCATTCTGGCTCCCCTTGCTGAAAAACTCGGGGAACGGGCTGTCATTTCCGATTGGCGCAGCATGAATGCGTCGCTTTTTGAAGCCCTGGCGGTTGACCGTGTGGTGTCTTTCGTCATCCTCTCGCTGATCATCCTTGTTGCTGCATTCAATATCCTTTCGTCGCTGATCATGCTCGTCCGGGCCAAGACGCGAGATATTGCCATAGTCAGGACGATGGGCGCGTCACGAAGCAGTCTGGTCAGGATCTTCATGACCGTTGGTATCGTCATTGGATCACTCGGCATCATGGCAGGCGTTCTGCTCGGTTTCGTGATCCTCTTTTTCCGACAGGACATGGTTGATGGAATTCAGTTTCTGACTGGCCAGAATCTGTGGGATCCTTCGATCCGGTTTCTGACTGAATTGCCCGCGAGAACTGACCCCATCGAAGTGCTTGGCGTTGTGTTGATGGCGCTGATCCTGACAATTCTTGCAACGCTTTATCCCGCATTCAAGGCGGCGAGCACAGACCCTGTGCAGGTTTTGCGTTATGAATAATGTCATAGAGGTCACTGGCCTGAGACGCAGTTTTACCCAAGGGACCGCGACGATTGACGTCTTGCGCGGCGTGGACTTGACAATCGCTGCCGGAGAGATTGTTGCCCTGCTTGGGCCTTCGGGTTCGGGAAAATCAACGCTCTTGCAGGCGATTGGCCTCCTTGAGGGAGGCTTTTCGGGTTCGATCCGCATCTGTGGGGAAGAAGCCGCGAAACTCGACAATGACGGAAGAACACGTGTCAGACGTGACACACTTGGCTTCGTCTACCAGTTTCATCATCTGCTTCCTGATTTTTCGGCCGCCGAGAATGTGATCCTGCCGCAGCTCATTCATGGTGCCGCGCGAACAGCGGCAGAAGTTCGGGCGGACTCGCTGCTGGGTGCGCTTGGCCTTGGTGAGCGTCTCAGCCATCGCCCAAGCCAGCTTTCCGGAGGCGAGCAGCAGCGAGTGGCCGTAGCGCGCGCCCTTGCAAACCGCCCTGCCCTGATCCTGGCCGATGAACCAACAGGAAACCTTGATGAGGCGACTGCGGATGTGGTGCTGGGAGAGTTTCTCAAACTGGTCCGCATGGAAGGGTCAGCCGCGCTGATCGCCACGCATAACGAGCGCATCGCGTCGAAAATGGATCGGACCCTTAGGCTTCATGAAGGGATTTTGGGGTAACGGCATTGATCAGCCGGATGACCGTGCCCATA
>CAYSCC010000105.1:0-6112 GCA_964429375.1 uncultured Chakrabartia sp. | reverse complement strand
GGCCCGTTCGGTCTGGTTGGATGAGGTGATCCGGGTAAAGTGGGTCTTCCGCCCGAAAAGGGTCTCGGTATATCCTGTCTCTCGCGCCTTCTGGAGCGTCTGGCTGATATATTGGTTGATGCCGGGAAACCGCTCGAAATACCGGTCAATCATCGCCTGCGCCTCATCCGCCGAAATGCCGAGCCGTCCGGCAAGGCCCCAGCGCGAAATGCCGTAGAGCAGCGAGAAGTTGATCGTCTTGGCCCGCCCCCGCGTGTCCCTGTTCACTTCGCCGAACAGCTCCATCGCTGTCAGTGCATGAATGTCCTGCCCCTTCGCAAAGGCTTCCTTGAGCGCCGGAACGTCAGCCATATGAGCAGCCAGGCGGAGCTCGATCTGGCTGTAGTCAGCAGAAAGCAAGACATTGCCCGGTTCTGCCACAAACGCTTCGCGAATGCGCCGGCCGATTTCGGTCCGCACCGGAATGTTCTGGAGATTGGGGTCGTTCGATGACAGCCGCCCGGTCTGGGCGCCAGTGATCGAATAACTGGTGTGCACGCGCCCGGTCTTCGGGTTGACCTGCTCCTGGAGAGAGTCCGTGTAGGTGGACTTCAGTTTCGCAAGCTGGCGCCATTCCAGCACCTTTCCGGCGATCACGACTCCGTCCGATGCCAGCTTTTCCAGAACGGTGACGTCGGTCGAATAATCACCCGACTTCCCTTTTCGACCACCCTTCAGGCCCATCTTGCCGAACAGGATGTCACCCAGCTGCTTCGGACTGCCGACGGTGAAGGGCTGACCCGCCAACGCATGAATCTCCGTTTCCAGTCCAGCAATGCCGTCAGCAAATTCTTTCGACATGCGCGCCAGTTCATCGCGGTCGACCTTGATACCTTCCCGTTCCATCGCGGCCAGAACCGGGATCAGGGGACGATCAACCCGTTCATAGACCCGCGTGACCCGTTCGGCAGACAGACGTGGCTTCATCCAGTGCCAGAAGCGCAGCGTGACATCGGCGTCCTCTGCGGCATAGCGGGTCGCTTCCTTCAACGGCACCTGATTGAATGTCAGCTGACTCTTGCCCGACCCACAGACATCCTTGAAGGAAATGCAACTATGTCCAAGATGCTCGAGCGCAAGTTCGTCCATCCCGTGGTTATGGCGGCCGGCATCAAGATCGAAGCTCATCACCATCGTGTCATCAATGGGACCAACGGCAATCCCATACCGGGCCAGGACATTCATGTCATATTTGATGTTGTGGCCAACCTTCAGAACCGACGGATCCTCCAGCAGCGGCTTGATCAGGCCGAGGGCAGTGTCTAAAGGGATCTGCTGCGGGGTTTCTGACAGAAGATCCGTCCCGCCATGACCCAGAGGGATATAGCATGCCCGGTTGGGTGCCACCGCGACGCTCACGCCCACAAGTCCGGCCCGCATGGAATCGAGCGCGTCCGTTTCCGTATCGACGGCGATCACCCCGGCGCGCCTTGCCTCTTCGATCCAGCTTTCGAGCGCCTCGACGGTCTGAACGCAGGCATAGCTGTCGCGGTCGAACGGCATCGGGCCCGGGGCCGGCGATTGGGGGGCGACCCGTGCCTCTGACTTGATGAGCTTCATCGTCTGATGATCGGGCCGGCTCGGTCCATCACCACCCAGCCGCTTCAGCAGCGACGCAAAGCCGTGATGTTCGAGAAACGCGCGCAATGGCGGTTCCGGGACTTCCTTCAGCAGGAAGTCATCGAGCGGCTCAGGCAGTGGGGCATCGCGTTTGAGTTCGACCAGAATGCGGGAAAGCCTGGCCTGTTCGGCAAACGCGATCAGATTGTCTCGCATCTTGGACGGCTTCATGTCCGGGGCGGCAGCCAGCACCGCATCAACAGTCCCAAACTCCTGAACAAGTTTTGCTGCCGTCTTCGGCCCGATTCCGGGAACGCCGGGAACATTGTCCGCCGAATCACCCATCAGCCCAAGCACTTCGCCAAGCCGTTCGGGACCTACGCCGAACTTTTCGATGACAGCCTGCGGCCCCAGCCGTTCGCTCTTCATCGGATCCAGCATGTCGACGCCCGGCTGGATCAGCTGCATCAGATCCTTGTCCGTGGACACGATCGTCACGGCCCAACCCTGCGCCAGCGCCGCATGGGCATAGGATGCAATCAGGTCATCCGCTTCCAGACCGGGAACTTCAATGCACGGCAGCGAAAAGGCTCTCGTCGCATCCCGGATCATCGGAAACTGCGGCACAAGATCCTCCGGGGCGGGCGGTCGGTGCGCCTTGTAGTGCGGATAGAGATCATTGCGGAACGATTTTCCCGAGGCATCGAGCACAACCGCCATATGAGTCGGCCCGTCCGCCTTGTGCAGCGCGTCCGCGAGCTTCCAGAGCATCGTGGTGTAGCCATAGACGGCGCCAACCGGCTCGTCGTGGATATTCGTCAACGGCGGCAGGCGATGATAGGCACGGAAAATATAGCCTGAGCCGTCAATCAGGTAGAGATGGTTCTGGGACATTGACGCAGGGTCTAGCGCGTTAGCCGCGCTGGAGCAAAAGCCTATTGCTGCTCATGAAAGGCGACGACAGTGGCGCTGATACCTTGCATCAATTCAAAGCGCTTCGCGAGCGGCGTCCGCGTGTCCGCAATCATCACGACAACGGCATATGTTGTCCCATCAGGAGCCGTGAGAAGCGCCACATCGTTGAAACCGGCCTGCCGGCCCTTCAACTCCTGTCCTGTCCCCGTCTTGTGCGCAAAACGCCAGCTTGATGGGACTCCACCATGCAGCCGTTGGGGGCCTGTCAGCGAGGTCGCCATCAGGTTCAACAGGTAACGGGTGGAGGACGGCGAAAGTATGTCCCCCCTTTTCAGGCGAAGCAGGGCACGGGCAATGGCGATTGGCGACGCTCCATCGGGCGGGTCTGCAATATAGGCATCCATTGCTGCAGTCCTTGCTGCATCGCCCAGCTTGGCCCGGGCATCGCGAAACGCCTGGTTGTCGACAAATTCGGGACGCCACGTCAGCCCGGCCGTCTTGGCCTGCAGGTATTTTTCGCCCGGTCCGAACCGGATCGCGCCAAAGCCCTTGGCGGCTATGAAATTGCGAATAGCCTGGGGACCGCCGACCTTGCGCATCAGATAGTCGTTGGCGGTATTGTCACTGCGACGCATCTGTCTGTCGAGCAGATCGGCAATCGTCGTCGTAAAGCTCCCCTGACCGATGGACGCCGCAATCGGCTGATTGAACACCGTGAGGTCCGCGCGTGTAAGCGTGACCCGGTCATCGAGGCGGAGTTGGCCCCGGTCCACGGCATCCATCACGGCCATCGCCACCCACAATTTGGACACGCTTTGCTGCGGCATGAGTTCGTCGCCGCGTTCGTGAACAACCCAGTTTCCATCCAGGCGCGCAATTGCAATTCCGGTCTTTCCCGGAAAATCCGCCCACAAGCTGCGAATGGCCCTGGACAATGCGCCGGGGAAGGGAGTCTGCGGCGTGGCAGGCAGCGGAATGATGAGCCGCGGGGCAGGCATCGCCTGCGCCGCAGGCGCCGGACTCGGCACCGGCGCATCCTGCGAGGAAACGCATGCCGTCATTACCAAAATCCCCGCGACTAACGCGATGCGAACCCGCCCGATCATCAAGTCCCGCTGTAACGCGCCCTGCATCAAGCGAAACCGCCCGAGCGACGAACGATTCCCAACGAGCGACCAACCGTTGGGATTGGACTATGAACCGAACCTCATATTGGAAGGTGCTTCGCCCGACTTTGCCTTGGCCACGGCTTCGGCCGTGCGCAGCACGCGAATGAGATTGCGGCTCGCAATCTTCTCGAGATCCTGCTGCGCATATCCGCGCCGTGCGAGTTCAACGAACAGGGCGGGATAGGTCGACACATCCTCCAGCCCTTCGACGACACTGTCCATGCCGTCATAGTCTCCGCCAAGGCCGATATGGTCGATTCCCGCAACCTCACGGATGTGATCGATGTGATCTGCCACCTGGGCAATGGTTGCACGCGGCCTGGGATGTGCGGCAACCCAGTCTGCCACAGCTCCGGCGGCGCCCGCAGGATTGCCCTTGAACAGGGCGTTGGATCGGGCTTCCTCTGCGGCCTTGGCCGCTTCCCACTGCCGTACCTCTTCGCTGACATAGTCAGGCAGCAGAACCTGCATGACAATGCCACCATTCGCCTTCAGCCGAGCCAGGACCGTATCAGGCACATTGCGCGGGTGGCCGTCTATCGCCCGTGCGCCGGAGTGACTGAAGATGACCGGGGCTGCCGCCACGTCGAGCACGTCCATCATGGTCTCTTCGGACACATGGCTGATGTCCACGAGCATGCCCAGCCGGTTCATTTCCTTGATGACAGCCACGCCGAAAGGAGCAAGTCCGCCGTTCCTGGGCGTATCGGTCGCACTGTCTGCCC
This sequence comes from uncultured Chakrabartia sp., assembly GCA_964429375.1. GTDB lineage: Bacteria > Pseudomonadota > Alphaproteobacteria > Sphingomonadales > Sphingomonadaceae > Aquisediminimonas. Next base: position 1,704 of record CAYSCC010000105.1, on the reverse strand, counting down.
AAGGCGTGTTCTTTGAATGGGTAATCGTCATGTAGCGCGCGCCCGCTCGATACATCTGGCGCAGGACGCCCAGCGACGAGCCAATCGAATGACCGCCTTCCATGCCCACGAGGGATGCTATCCTGCGCTGGCGAAATGCCGCCTCTATATCGTCTGCGCTCTTGGCCAGCATCAAATCCTTTGGATAGGCCGCGACCAGCCGCTCAACGACATCGATCTGTTCCGTCACTTCACGCACGGCTGATGTTTCGCTCTGGTCGGTCGACACCCACACGGACCAGAACTGCCCACCCACCTTGCCCTTTCTGAGACGCGATAGATCCGTGTGCATCTTGCCACTCTTCTGGGCAGCCGTGGCCGACATGTCCTGAAAGTCGAACTTCGAAAAATCGTTCCCGAACCGGGCCCGCAACTGTTCGGGCACATCGTTATGCCCATCGACCACAGGTGAGCGCGACAGCGCTGCACGGGCGATGTCTTCCGGCGTGGCCGAAATTGCAGGCTCCGCAAAAAGCAGTATGGCAAGGCCCAGCCCGATTTGTGCACTGAATGTTCGCATGAATGCCTCCTACCGCATTGCCCAAATCGTTCTGGCAGGTTGAGGGGCTGCAATGCAAGCGCCTGCCCGCTATTGACATTGTTGTCAATATTGCTAAGGTCTCAAAATGCAACCGACCGTCTTTCGCGATCCCGCACGTCCCGAACCGCGCTTCCGGCCCTTCAAGGCACTTGCGCATTTCCGAAAGCTCCTGAAGGACAAGGAAGACACTGAGCAGGTCTTTCACATTTTCGAATGCCTGCCGCGGAAGGGCTTCCTGCCCGAAGCCAAGGCTTTTATTGAAAGCCCGCGCGGGCAGAAGCTGATGGCCAGCGAGCCCTATCTCCCTTCGATTCTTGATGATCACGAGGCATTGAAGCGGCTGCCGGCTGGCACGGTGGGCCGGGCCTATGTTGACTTCATGGAAAGCGAAGGTCTTTCTGCGGCCGGCCTGGTGGCCGAAGCGGAAAAGATGCGCGGGAACGGCCGAACCTACAACGACCAGATCGAATGGTATGCCAACCGGCTGAGGGACACGCACGATCTGCTGCACGTCTTGACGGGCTATGGCCGGGATGCACTGGGCGAACAGTGCGTGCTCGGCTTTACCTATGGCCAGAACCGCAACCTGGGCAATCTGTTCATTTCCTATCTTGGCGGGCTGGAGCTCAGTCGCAAGGTCAAGGTCGGGGCACCTGTGCTCCGGGCCATTCGCGAGGGCCAGCGCAACGGTACTGCTGCGGCAAACCTGATCAATGAATCCATCATTGATCTTCTCGCTGAGCCCATTGATGCTGCGCGCAAGCGGCTGAACATCGGTCAACCAAGCCTCTACCGGGTGGCCCACACCACCTACCGGTCCTATGGCATTGATCCGTACAACTTCCTTGCTGCGGCGGCCTGATCCCCAGTTTTGACGACAATGCGCCTGCCGGCGGGAAGCAGCGGGGATTACTGCATCAGCTTGGGGAAAAAGCCCTCATGCGCTGTGCGAAGGTCCGTTAGGGGAATCCCGGCAATCGCTGTGCCACCAGTCGTCCCCACGGCAATCGCCCCCGGAATCGTCACGCCGGGTGCCGTCGTCACCAGATAACGGCCCTGCGCTTCGCCAAATGCCTGTACCGTATCGAGCCGATCAAGTTCCGCGCCCATCTGTCCGGCCAGCC
>CAYSCC010000104.1:0-6142 GCA_964429375.1 uncultured Chakrabartia sp. | reverse complement strand
GGCTGCATGGGCCTTGTCGGCAATGGGGTGGCGATTGATCGGGACGCCCGGCGAGACGACGACGCCGTCAAATCCCGCCAGATCAATCTCGAGCGGGTCCGCAATCGAGATTCCGTCGCCGACCGCATTGCGTGCATTCTCATTGCTGTCCCAGGCCACGACATGCGCGTCGCTAGCCGCCAAGGACCGGACGGTCGCGATCCCGGAACGCGCCAGTCCCAGCACCGCATAGCGTTTGCCGCGAAAGGCGGGGGAGACGATCACCGCAGCTTCAACGTCGATAGACCGGCAAGCGCCAGAACGAATGAAACGATCCAGAAGCGTATGACCACCGTTGGCTCCGACCAGCCAAGCTGTTCGAAGTGGTGATGAATCGGCGCCATCCTGAAAATGCGTCGTCCCGTGCGCTTGAACCAGAAGACCTGGATGATCACAGAAAGGGCCTCGACCACAAACAGCCCACCAATAACCGCCAGCGCGAATTCATGGTCGGACACAACTGCAATTGTGCCAAGCGTGCCGCCCAGCGCCAGGCTGCCGGTATCACCCATGAAGACGGCTGCCGGAGGTGCGTTGAACCAGAGAAAGGCCAGCCCCGCGCCGACGATTGCTCCGCACAGGACCGTCAGATCACCCGCGCCCTTGACGTAGGGGATGCCAAGATATTCCGCATATTTGAAATTGCCGACCAGATAGGCAATCAGCATGAACGCAAGGCAGGCAATGATGACCGGCATCGTGGCAAGCCCGTCGAGCCCGTCGGTCAGGTTGACCGAATTGCCAAAAGCCACAATCACGAAGGCTCCGAAGGCAATATAAAAGTAGCCGAGGTCGGCAACCGGCCCCTTCACGAAGGGCAGGTAAAGCTGGGTGCCTGATTGCCAAGTGATCAAGCCAACCGCGATGCCCGCGATCAGGAATTCAAACAGAAGCCGAACCCGGCCCGAAAGGCCCTTGTGGCTGCGCTTTTTGACCTTGTCATAGTCGTCCTTGAATCCCACAAGCCCAAATCCGGCCATCACGAGCAGGCAGGACCAGACATAAACATTGCTCAGATCCATCCAGAGCAGGATGGAAATGCCAATCGCGGTCAGGATCATCAGGCCGCCCATTGTGGGGGTCCCGACCTTGGCAAGGTGGGATTGGGGTCCGTCGTCGCGAATTGGCTGCCCCTTGCCTTGCCGAACCCGAAGCCAGCCGATGAATCTCGGCCCGATCAGCAAGCCAATGACCAGCGCCGTCGCAACAGCGCCGCCTGTCCGGAACGACAGATAGCGGATCAGGTTCAGGATCCCCGGAAAATGAAGATAGTCCGCGATAAGATACAGCATCAGCTTTGCCTGCCGGTCAATGAAGTGACAATCCGGCCGAGGCCGATGGAATTTGAGCCCTTGATGAGGATCGCGTCACCGGCATTGATGAGGTTTTGAAGAGACTCCCCCGCTGACGCTGCATCTGGCCAATGCATTGTCGCGACCTTGCCTTCAAGCGCCTGTGCCAACGGTTCCATTCCCGATCCGACGAGAAGTGCATGATCAACGCCGGCTGCAAGAACATGTTCTGCAAGGCCCGCATGAAGGGCATCGCTTGACGAACCAAGTTCGCGCATTGCGCCTAGCACGGCAATGCGCCTCTTGGCAGCAACCTTTCCAAGCACATCAAGCGTTGCAACCATCGAAGCGGGGTTGGCGTTGTAGCTTTCGTCAATGAGCAGGGCGTCTCCATCCCCGATTGGAATGCGATAGTGGGCGCCGCGTCCCGCCAGCCCTCCAAAATCCGCAAGGGCAAGTCCTGCGGCTGCAATGTCGCCGCCAAGCGCTTCGACCGCGGCCAACACCGCCAGAGCATTCGAAACCCAATGCGTGCCGGGCTGCGAAAGCGTGAAAGTCAGTTCCGCTTCACGCAGATGGGCCGTCACCATCGTACCTCTTTCACCCGGGATCGCTTCGAGGGCTCTGACATCCGCGCCCTCTCCAAATCCGAATGTCGCAATGCTGGAAGCATGGCGACGGGCATGGGCAACCAGGCGATCCCGATGAGGGCTGTCAAACGGGATGATTGCCGTTCCACCTGGTTCCAGCCCTTCGAAAATCTCTGCCTTGGCATCAGCGATTGCCTCGATCGAGCTGAAAAATTCGATATGGGCAGGAGCAATAGCCGTGATCAGGGCGACATGGGGTCGCACCATGCGGGTCAACCTCGCCAGCTCGCCAGCATGGTTCATGCCCATTTCAAAAACACCAAAGGCGCTGCCTGCCGCCATGCGCGACAGGCTGAGCGGCACGCCGGTATGATTGTTATAGCTTTTGACCGATCGATGTACCGCGCCTCTCTTGCCCCGCGCGAGCGCGGCAGACAGCGCCTCCTTGGTGCCGGTCTTGCCGACCGACCCGGTTACGCCCACGATCTTCGCCGCGGTGCGCGCCCTTGCTGCGACCCCAAGGGCATCCAGTGCTGCGGACGTGTCCGCTACCTGGACATGCGGGTGGGCCACTGGTTGCGATACGATCGCCCCAGCGGCACCGTGTTCGAATGCGCCATCGACAAAGCGATGGCCGTCTGTCGTTTCTCCTTTGAGGGCAATGAAAAGGTCTCCGGGCCCGACCTCACGCGAATCGAAGGTCACGCCAGTCGCAGAAAATTGCGACGACGCACGACCCTGGGTGGCTGCTTCGATATCGGCCGACGTCCAGAGCGGGTTCATGCTGCACACTCGCGCGCAACCGCAACATCATCGAACGGATAGACCTTGTCACCAATGATCTGGCCCTGTTCGTGACCCTTGCCTGCCAAAAGGACTATGTCGGCCGGGCCTGCGGCAGCGACTGCCTCGGCGATTGCGGCCCGACGGCCAGCAATTTCGCGCGCATGCGGCGCGCCTTCCAGGATCATGCTTCGAATTCGGGCTGGATCCTCACTGCGCGGGTTGTCATCCGTAACGATGACATCATCGGCATCACGCGCGGCGATTTGTCCCATCTCCTTGCGCTTGCCCGTGTCACGATCGCCCCCTGCACCGAACACGAGGACCAGCTTGCCCGCTGCATGGGGCCGCAATGCGGAAATTGCTGCTTCAAGGGCATCAGGAGTGTGCGCATAATCCACATAGACCGGCGCACCCGACCTCGTGATGCAGGCCCGTTCCAGCCGTCCGCGGACCGGCTGCAGCCGCGACAGGTTTGCAAGGGTTGCGGCACCTTCGCCACCTGTTGCGATCACCAGAGCTGCTGACATCAGTGCATTTGCGGCCTGATATGCGCCAATGAGCGGCAGGTTGAGTTTGTGCCTCTTCCCGTCCAACTCGACAGACAATGTTTGCCCCAGCTGGCTTGGTGTCCTCTCAATAATGCGGAGCTCTTCACCTGCGACCCCTACGCGAAAAAGTTTCAAGCGCCGCTCACGGGCAAGATCCACGACCCGGTGCGCATGGTCATCATCTGCCCAGATAACCGCGGTGCCATCGTCAGAAATTACTTCCGAAAACAGCCTCAGCTTTGCAGTGAAATAGGCGGCCATATCTCCGTGATAATCGAGATGGTCACGGCTGAGATTGGTAAAGGCTCCTGCCGCAACCCTTGGACCCTCTGCCCGATACTGATCCAAACCATGGCTCGAAGCTTCATAGGCCACATGGGTCACGCCCTCGCGTTTGAGGCCTGCCATGTTTGACAGGAATGTGACGATGTCTGGTGTCGTCAGTCCTGTCACGACGCGCTCATCAGGCGTCGTGACACCCAAGGTCCCAATCGATGCCGCGCTCAGTCCAGCCATGCGCCAGAGCTGTCGTGTGAGTTCTACCGTAGACGTTTTCCCATTCGTTCCCGTGACAGCAACGATGGTCTCGGGAAATGGCGCGAAAAAGCGCGCAGCGAGCAAGGCAAATGCCCTGCGCGGATCATCGTCCGGAATATGGACTGCGCCCTCCACACTGGCCTGAGGCGATGCAACAACAGCAATGGCGCCTGCAGCGACAGCGGCCGGAATAAAGTCCTCACCATTGACAACGCTGCCGCGAAAGGCACCGAAGATATTGCCGGGCGCAACCTTGCGGTGATCAATGGCAAAGCCCGTGACCGGAGTGGCGTCATCGCTTCCCAAGAGAGACCCCAGTCGCATCAATGGTCTTCCTTGCCCTTCCACAGGAGAGGCAACATGTCGGCCAGATCAACTTCACGACTGGTATCCGGGAAGACGCCAAGCATCGGCCCAGTCCGGGCAATGACCTTGGCCACCACCGGGGCCGCCGTATAGGCCGCTGTCGTTTGCCCGAATGAGGTCGCACTTCCTTTCGGGGAGTCGAGCATGGCGATCACAACATAACGCGGTGCGTCCATCGGGAAGGCCGCAGCAAAAGTCGACACATTCTTTGTCTTCGAATAGCCACCAACGCCGGCCTTTTCCGCGGTTCCTGTCTTGCCCCCTATGCGGAAGCCCGGAACGTCGGCATTTTTTCCGGTCCCTTCTGTCACAACCAGGCGGAACATCTTTCGCATGATCATGCTCGTGCGTTCCGATATGATGCGACGACCCTTGGCTTGCCGACCGGGCTGCACTTTCATCAATGTGGCGGGGCGCCAAATGCCACCATTGACCATCGCCGCATAGGCACTCGCCAGATGCAGCGGGGAAACGGCAATTCCATGGCCATATGCGACAGTCATGGTCGTCAGGCGACCCCAGCTTTGAGGCCACAGTGGCCGACCCCGTTCCCGCAGTTCGATGTGCGGCGATTCATCGAAGCCAAGCTTGCGGTAAAAGGCCTGGGCCCTTTCGGCACCCAGTTCATCGGCAAAGCGTGCCGTTGCGATGTTCGAGGAATGAACAAGCGTTTCCGGCACATTGAGCCAGCGCCGCTGTGCATGATCATCGCTGATCTTGAATCGCCCCACTTCTATTGGCACCGTCGCGTCAACGCGACGGCCAAGGTCAGTAACAATGCCTGTATCAATGGCGTTTGCCATCGTCAGCATCTTGAACGTGCTGCCAAGTTCGTAGACACTTTGCGTGACATTGTTGCGCATGGCTTCGGGGTCGGCCTCGCCACTGCGGTTGGGGTTGAAGACAGGCAATGATACCATTGCGATGACCTCTCCCGTGTTCACGTCAAGCACAAGTCCCGTCGCGCCTATGGCTTGAAGGTCAACCATGGCGGCCGAAAGCTCGCTTTCCATTGCCGCCTGAACACGCTTGTCGATGGAAAGGGCGACAGGCTTTCCTCGTGTCAGAGGATCGCCAAAGGTGTCGTTGAGCACACGCTCCATACCCATCACGCCGCGACCATCGAAATCGGTATAGCCGATCACATGTGCTGCAAGATTGGTCTGGGGGTACAGTCTCTCCGGCTCGCGGGCGTAAGCCATGGCCGGCTCGCCCAGCGCATTTACCGCTTCCACCAGCTCAGGCATTGCCCTGGGCCGCAGATAGGCGAACTTCTTTCCGGACTTCAGGATTGCAAGATATTCGGCCTCGGTCCGTTCAGGCATCAGCCGCGCCAGCTGTGGCGCGAGATCTTCTGGACGACCCAGAAGCTTGTTTGGATGAACACCGATCGACCAGGCTTCGATTGTGCGGGCCAGGACTTCTCCGTTGCGATCCACTATATCCCCGCGGGCCGCCAGTCCGATCGCATTTGGTGCGATGCGGCCCCCACTGGTGTCAAAATTGAGCCATAGCAAGCGGGTCGCGATCACGATTGCGCCCGCAACAAAAAGCAGCATCAGCAGCATCAGCCGCTGATGCGCAACAAGAATGCTTGTCTGTCTGGCGCCAGCGTGGCGAGTCCGTTGGGGCCGAGCGACGAGAGTTGTCACGGGTGTGTTCTATCCGCTTCCCTTGCTTCCGAAACCGCCGTTCGAGAGAGAGCGCTCAAAGTGGAGCGATCAAGCAGCGACTGATCGAGCATTGCAACCTTCTGCACCCGGCGGTCCGCAGCCTGCGCAGTCTGGCGAGGCGCAATCGCCTTTTGCACAGCCTTGTCCGTAGCTGTCAGTTGCTTTGGCGCGGCGGCCGGCGCAGTCAGCCGTGCCAACAGTGACTGGGTAGCCCGCGGTCCTTCTTCCAGCCTGGGCGTGGCTACTGCCATCATGACAGGCGGCGGAGCCGCTGGTGCTTCACCCAAACCCGAACGATCCAGCGTAGCCAG
>CAYSCC010000103.1:0-6160 GCA_964429375.1 uncultured Chakrabartia sp. | reverse complement strand
TCCTCCACACGCAACGTGACCCGGTACGGGCCCGCATAGCTGTCTGCATGCGGGCGCTGGGGCGCAAAATAATTGCCTTCAAGAATGTCAAAGATTGCAATGCGCCGTTCCTGCTCGATATCGGCGTTGCGCCAGATGATCGTGCGCTGATCGAGTTCGATGTGCGAGATACGGGGATCAGACATGCTGCAGCGCATATAAGACTGAATTGAACTTGGGAAGTTTTGAAGCATGTCTGCCTGATTTTGCGTCCCGCGGACACGCTGCGCGACCTTTGATCAGGATCCCAGAAAGCGGCGAAATTCGGAAACAAATGCTGGCCAGGCGGGTTCATCCCCAAGGAGCACATGATTGGCGCTGTCCAGCTCGACGAACCGGGCTCCGCCGATGGCATCAGCGACACGGCGTCCATCCCGGATCAGAGCCTGCCCATCCTGACGGGAATGACAGACGAGCGTTTCCGCTTGCACCCTTCCCAGATGGTGGCGAACATCCAGAGAGGACCCAATGTCAAGCATCTTCCCAATGTTCTCATCGTTTGCAAGCAGCTGGACGTTGTCATTGTGCCACTCAATCAATTCCCGGCCTGCCGAAGGGAAATAGAGCGTGATGAACATTTCGCCCAGAACCGACCTGCGGCGAGCATGTTCCTGCTGGTTCAGGGCAAGCAGCGAATTCCGCCACGCAATCTCATCCGGATCGGCGCGGACCTTCCACCCTTCCGGCACACTGTTGACAAGAACAAGCTTGCGTACCCGCTTCGGGTTCATAGCAGCAAAGGCGACCGCTATGGCTGCGCCATGCGAAATTCCAAGAAGGTCGAACCGATCCAAGCCGGCATCATCAACGACCGCTTCAATATCTGTAACCAGCGTTTCAAAGGACATGTGCGATGGCATCCAGTCTGATAGGCCAAAGCCTCGCATGTCGGATCGGACAAATCGGTTGTTGCGCGCACATTCGCGGATCCAATGGCCGTAGACTGGCGAATCCCAATCATGTTCGAGGTGAGTGACCCAGTTTGGCGCTTTGACCAAGGGGAATCCCTCTCCAATTGAGGCATAGGCCAGGCGCGTGCCGTCAGCCGCTGTGCAATAGGCAATGCTCTCTTCGAATGCTGCACGAACATCGGCCGGTTTCAACGGTTCTGTGATGTCCTTTAGCCGCCGCCACGTCGCTGGCGGTTCGCCATATTCCCGTTTGAAGGCCCGGTTGAATGCCGCTTCGCTGTTGAAGCCTACGGAATAGGCAATGTTGGCCGTATTTTCCCGGCCTTCACGCAGCAAATTGGCGGCAATTCTCATTCGCCAGCGTGCAGCATAGCGCATGGGCGATTCCCCAACCATGGCGCTGAATTTTTCGCCAAGAACCGTTCGCGAGACGCCGGCCTCCTTCGACAATGTCTCGACGTCGAGATCCTCGGCATATCTTGAGTGAATGATGTTCAGGGCCCGTGCAACCGCAGGGTCGCGCAGGGCAGAAAGCCAGCCCCGGTGTTCTTCGGGAGTTTCTTCGAGATAGGCCCGAATGGTTTCCGCCAGGAAGAGTTCGGCAAGCCGACTTACTGATTGTGGCGATTGGCCTTCTTCATTGAGCAAGCGAAGTCCACTCTGGATCCATTCGCTGCGCGCGTCTTCTCCTCCTGCCAATTTGAGGAGCGGCGGCAGTGCGTCAAGGAGCGGATGTTGTTCCGCCGTCGTGCCCAGGAAACCGCAATACAGGGACGTCAGGCCTCCCTTGCCATCCACGCGGATCTTTGCCGGGCCCTGGCCGTCAGCCTGGATGAGGCTGCTCGAACTCAGGGGAGGAATGCCCGCGCTGCTGTAGAGCAGATGCAGATCGTTGCGCGGCATCAGGAGAATATCACCCCTGTGAGCTTCAATGGCTGGAAAGCCGTCGACTTCAGCGAACAGGTGACCATCACGGACATAGTGATAGGCAATCAGGTTGCTTTCTGAACTGGTGAGGTAGGGCGCACATTCCTCGGGCGTAAACCGGGACGCGAGGCACCAGTCGCCTGCCAGTTCGGCGTCAATCACAACGCCTCCAGTCAATTTCAGCGAAGCAAGAATGTCGCTCAGAACGTCCATGGAGCTCCCAATCCGGCGTTTCGATCAAGTTATCCGGCAGCACGATCATTTTTTCAAGTGCAACACTCCAGTATTAGGATGTCAGGAAAAACGAACAATCCAGTTTCATGAACTCGATAACTCGTTTTAGAAACGTCTTAGAATTGAGGTTAGTATGAACAAAAATAGCACTGAAAAACTGGTGCAGATCTTTACAAGAAATGCATTAGTTTTTTTTGTTTCCGTATATATTACAGCAATGTCTGGAATATTTCCATTTTTGTATTGAAATAAATTGCTGACTTGAAAGGAAAATCATGTATCACAATTTCGACTATGAAACGACCTTGGCATCGTCGGCAAAGGCTGCATGGCAGCTAGATGACGTCCTCAAGGTTGATGAGCGGCTTGATTTCAATCGGCAGTTCATGCCTGAGAAGCTGGCAAGGACGGCAGAACTGCACGTGCTGTCGGCCCAGGAGCAAAAGCTGCTCAACCAGATCAGTGCGCATCAGTATCTCTGCGTTTTCGGCCTGGTTGAAGAGTTCATCCTCCCGTTCCTGCTGGACCATGTCCGGCCGATGCTGCGCGACGATGATTACCGTGTGCGCGCCTTGCTGAACTTTGCGGGCGAAGAGGCCAAGCACATCCACCTGTTCAAGCGCTTTCACTCGGCATTTGTTCGGGACTTCCCTGTTGATTGCCAGATGATTGGACCTTCCGACGCGATTGGTGCGGAAGTGCTGCGGCATGACCCTCTGGCAGTGGCTTTGATCATCCTGATGATCGAATGGATGACGCAAGCTCACTACAGCGAAAGCGTCCGCGACAATGCCGCGCTCGATCCATTGTTCGTGAGCCTGCTCAGGCACCATTGGATGGAAGAAGCCCAGCACGCCAAGCTCGACACGCTCATTGTCGAAGCCTTGGCAGAAGTTCGAAGTGATGCCGAGCTGGACCGTGCGATTGACGAGTTCTTCGAAATCGGCGGCTTCCTCGACAACGGCTTTGCGGCCCAGGCACGGTTCAATGTGGAGGCGCTCGAGCGGGCAATCGGACGAACACTAAGCCAGCGCGAGGCAATCATTGCGCAGCAACACCAGGCTGCGCGCTGGACCTATATCGGATCTGGCATGCAGCATCCGCGCTTCCGGGACACCCTTGAAGCAATCTGCCCGAAGGGTGCCAGACGCATTGCAGATGCGGCGCCCATCTTTTCCTGAAATTTTGAACGATCACCCACGCAAAGGAGACTATGAAATGTTGGACACACCAAGAAACGCCCCGGTCAACGGCATCGATATCGAAGCCCTTGGCAGGATGGTCGAAGGCATCAATGAGGATACAAGCAAGGCAAGCGCATGCTTCAACGTCACGACACGTTGGGCCGGCCAAACCCGAATGGAGTCATTCGTTTCGGGCTTTACTCTGGGCGGTCAGGTCGTTCCCCGCAGGCATGTAATTGTGGCCGATGAACCGTGCGAGCTGCTAGGGCAAAATCAGGCGCCCAATCCTCAGGAACTGCTCATGGCAGCCGTCAATTCCTGCATGATGGTTGGTTATGTCGCAGGGGCCAGCCTGAAGGGCATCAAGCTCGACTCGCTGGAAATCGAGATGGACGGTGAGCTCGATCTTCGCGGCTTTCTTGGCCTCGATGATGGCGTGCCGCCCGGCTATCAGGTAGTGAATTACGTCGTGCGCATCAGCGGTGACGGATCCCCGGCTGAGTTCGAGGACATCCATCGCACGGTGATGGCAACCTCTCCGAACTACTTCAACCTGAACCGTCCGGTTCGGATGAACGGCAAGCTCGACGTCCGTTAGGACGCGGCGAGGCTGCGGCGGTCGACCGGGCTCCCCCCAATCCCACCCGGTCGACCGCTTGTTGGCTGACTTATCCCCGTCTTTCTCTTTCTCCCGCTCTTGCGCTATGGTCGGGCACCGCAGAAGGGTGCGCCATGGCCGATCCGATCAGACTGATTCATTCCGCTGCCGAAGCGGGTCCGCAACTCCCTCATAATGTAGAGGCAGAAGCTGCGCTCCTTGGTGCGATCATGATTGACAATCGCATTGCGGAAGATGTGCAGCTCAAACTTCGGGCCGACCACTTCTATGAGGCGGTCCATGGCCGCATCTATGATGCGATCCTGCTGCTGCTGGACAGGAACATGGTGGCCAATCCGGTCACGCTCAAGCCGATGTTCGAGGCGGATGAGGCGATCAAGTCTCTTGGAGGCCCAGCCTATCTGGCGCAGCTGACCGGAAGCGGTGCCGGTCTGATTGGTGCGCGGGATTTTGCCAACCAGATTTATGATCTCGCCCTCTTGCGCGAGCTTGTGGCTGTAGGCCGAAACATGGCTGAACGCGCCTTGGACACCAGCGAGGCGGAAACGCCAAAGGAGCAGATCGAGGCTGCGGAAGTTGCTCTCTACAAGGTTGCGGAAGAAGGGGGCGAGGCCGGCAGCGTCAAGACATTCGGCCAGGCCACCCGCATGGCCGTCGAACTGGCGGAAAAAGCCCTGAACGCAGGCGGCGGTCTTTCTGGGGTGACGACAGGCCTCGATACGGTCAACGCGAAGACTGGCGGCCTTCATCATTCGGACCTCGTCATCCTTGCAGGGCGGCCTGGCATGGGCAAGACTGCGCTCGCGACGAACATCGCCTTCAATGCCGCGCGGCGCTGGGTCCGCGATGAAGAGGATGGCATCCCGCCCGAGAAATCAGTGGGTGCCAAGGTCGCGTTTTTCAGCCTCGAAATGTCGGCAGACCAGCTTGCGACCCGCATCCTTTCGGAACAATCGACGATCAGTTCGGAAAGCTTGCGCATGGGCAAGATTGGCCAGCAGGACTTTCGCAATCTGGCTCGGGCCGCAGCAGAGCTTGAAACCCTGCCTTTGTATATCGACGACACGCCGGGCCTCACCATTGCAGCGCTTCGGACCCGCGCCAGACGCCTGAAGCGCCGCCATGGCATCGGGTTGGTGGTGGTTGATTATCTGCAGCTTCTGCAAGGGTCCGGGCGCCACAGCGATGGCAACCGCGTGCAGGAAATTTCCGAGATTTCGCGCGGCCTCAAGACCTTGGCCAAGGAATTGAATGTTCCCGTCATAGCCCTGTCTCAGCTGAGCCGCGCAGTCGAACAGCGCGAAGACAAACGCCCGCAGCTTTCCGACCTTCGCGAATCCGGGTCAATCGAGCAGGACGCTGATATCGTCCTTTTTGTCTATCGCGAGGAATATTATGTTGCCTCGCACGAGCCCAAGCGGCCGGGACCCGAGGATGATGCAAAGACTCATGAAGACCATCAGAAATGGATGGCCGACATGGAAAAGGTTTTCGGGCTGGCCGAACTGATTGTTGCCAAGCAGCGCCACGGCGCGACGGGCAAGGTCAAGCTGAAGTTCGAATCCCAGATCACGCGCTTCAGCGACTATGTTGACGAGTCCTACCTGCCGACCCGGATCGGGTGACAGTTATCAGGCTTGCGCGCCATACCTTTGGGCAAAGCGGTCCAGGGCCGCAGCAATCTCATCGGACTGCGCTGCATGCACTTCGGCAATGTCGGCCCCATGCGTCAGCACAAAGAATTCATTCGCAGCGATTCCATCGAGTATCCGCGCGGCGGCCGTCGATGTGTCGAGCCCGATCTGCCCATTGGGGCGTTCAGCCACCAGGCGGGGGCCGCCAAATCGCTCGTGGCGGTTACGCAGAGGATTCCAGATATCGGTTGAAACGACGGCCGGGCATATGATCGAAACGCCGACATTTGTTCCGTCAAGGTCACGGCGCAATGTCTCGGCAAAGCCAAGAACAGCATGTTTCGATATCGTGTAGATCGAGGCCTGGCCACCGCGGTGGGGCAGGCCGAGCGAATGTTCAGACCCGGTCAGGACAAACCGTGAAGGCGTGTCCTGGGTAATCATGCGGGGCACGAATGATCGTGCCAGCCAGAGCGGGCCGAGCAGATTGACGCTCAACACCCAGTCAATATTGCGTTGCGGCGTTGTGAAGATCGGGCCTCCCGCGCCAACGCCCGCATTGGCGAAAACAGCGCCAATTTCTCCCAGCTCGGCAAAGGCCGCCTCGGCAAG
>CAYSCC010000102.1:0-6166 GCA_964429375.1 uncultured Chakrabartia sp. | reverse complement strand
CATGACTTTCATCTCCATGATTGGGGTTAATTTCCGCTGAAGCCGGGGGCGGGGGCCACTTGCGAAGTCTTTGTCTGCTTGTCGGCAGAAGGCTTGGCATTGGCTCCGACCGAAGGAGCAACGATCGTTGCGGGCGGTGCTTCAGTCGGCACCGGGCGTTTCTTTTCTGAGTCGCCCGAATGGGACTGGCCGAGCAGGATACGCTGCGCGTCCGTTGCCGTCTTGAAGCCGTCTGTCGGGAGAGCGATCTGGTTCGCCGATACAGGCTTGACCAGGTAGGGCGTGACGATGATCACGAGTTCGGTCTCGCTCTTGCGATAGCGCGTCGAACGGAACAAGGCTCCAAGGACGGGCACATTGCCAAGGCCCGGAGCTCGGTCGATCGAATTGGTCTGCGAGTTGCGCATCAGGCCACCGATCATGAATGATTGACCCGACCCCAGCTCGACCGTTGTTTCGGCGCGGCGGGTTGTAATGCCGGGAACAGTGTAGCCGTTCAGCGTCACTGAACCTTCGTTGGTCAGTTCCGAGACTTCCGGGCGCACGCGCATGGAGATCCGGCCATCGGCAAGCACGGTCGGGCTGAACGCCAAGCTGACGCCATACTGCTTGTATTCGATGGAAACAGAACCAAGCTGCTGCGAAATCGGGATCGGGAACTCGCCACCAGCAAGAAAGCTTGCCGTTTCGCCCGAAAGCGCAGTCAGGTTCGGCTGAGCCAGTGTGGTCACCAGCCCTTCGGTTTCGGCAAGGTCAATGGCGGAGGCCAGGTCAAGGCCCAGGAACTTGCCAGCAAGTCCGATGGACGTCTTGCCGGCGCCAAGGCCCAGGTTCTTGAAATCATATGCTGTGCCGGCTGCACCAGGGAGATCGAAGATCGGAAGCCCCGTTGCCGGATTGATCTTCACGTTTCCGAGAGCGCCCGGGAAGAAGTTCGATGCTGGAACCGTCGGAAAACTCGACGTCGAAATGTCGCTGATCGAACCGAAACTGCGGCCCTGCGAAATGCCGAACAGGAAGCCGCCGGTCGTGTCGCGGTTCAGCAGGTTGACGCCAAGTTCCTTGACAAGGCTGCGGCTGACTTCTGCGATCTTGACCTGCAAGTTGACCTGCAATGGGGTGGCCGTGCGCAGGCGGCTGACAACCTTTGTGTCATCACCAACAAAAGCCTGCACCAGGCGCTCCGCCTCGGCACTGTCTTCAGGGCCGGCAACCGTTCCGGTAAGCAGGACCAGGCCGTTCATGGGCGTGCTCTGGATGGCCGCTTCCGGCATCGCGAGCTTCAGCATAGTGTCGATCGAGTTCGTGTTCGTGCCCGCCCGCACATTTGCCGAGTAAACGACCGCCCCGGACCGGGTTGTCGCAAACACGCTTGATTCGCCGGGCTTCTTGGCAAACACGTAGATCTGCGTTGCCGAACGGACCTGGACGTCAGCGACATCCTCGTTGGCAACAAAAACGTCACTGATGGGAGCCGACAGGTTGATCAGCTGCCCGCGGCCAACCGAAAGGTTGAGATCAGTCGAGGGGCGCTGTGCACGAGGCGAGCCGCCAGAGACATTCACCGCAGGATGGGACTGGTTCTTCCTTGGCGCGGCATCTGCTCCGATACCGCAGACCAGCACTGCCGATCCGGCGATGATTGTGGCAAGACGCATTGCCGAAGCAGTCGCGAAAAGCTGTGATTTCATCATCTTACTTGCCTCCCACCGGAATGACATCTGGTGTCTTGTTGCTCCCGCGGAGAACCTTCACCACCGGGCCATATGATTGTGAATCAACTGCACCGCCCGAATAGGCCGGGGCGCTTGGTGCTGCGCCCGGTGCAATCGCCTGGCGCGGAACTGACCGACGCTGGAACCGAGAGACGTCTGCGCCGGTTACAAAGGTTGTATCTGTGTCGACAGGACGCGATGCGACGGCAAGCAGCATGCTCTTTTCGGCCTTAGGATCATTGCCTTCCGGGACCTTGACTTCGCCGGCCGCAATGGCCCGTTCGAGTTCAGCGGTATTGTCGGCGATCGAGCGCAAGGACAGCGAAACGCTGCCGATGGTCTGGGCAACTGCAATCTTTTCGGCAATGCGCGGCGTTGCTTCAAGCGTGACTGTTGCAACAACCTTCACAAGCTTGTTGCCTTCATCGTCTTCAGGCACGGTCGACTGATCGACCGCCAGGACGCGCACATTGCGAATAAAGGTTTCCGAGGTCTTGAGAGCGGGACCACCGCCTTCGCCGGTCACTGTCTGGGTCAGAACAAGGTCAACACGGTCGCCCGGGAAGACAAAGCCTGCAACGCCGCTCTGGGCGGATACGGGAACGGTGACAGCGCGCATGCCCGGGCCAAGCGCCGCGGCAAGGAAGCCGCGATCACCCGACTTGACGAGAGCGCCCTTGGTCAGGGGCTGGCCTGCGGTGACTGCAGTCCGGACAACAGTGCCCTGAAGGCTGGCCGGATCGGCTTCACCCTTCACATAATAGGCATTTTCGATGAGCTCGGACGGCCAGGGCTGATAGCGGAAACTGTCGGCCTCGATGATCGTGCCAACGGGCAGGGACCGCGTCGCAACGAGGATCTGCGGGCCATCCTTTGCCGGCATCACGGCAGCGGACACCTGAGGCGCCGAGGCCTGGCTGAACATGGTCTTGGCCATGAACGCAGTACCGCCCGCGACAATCAGTGCTACAACGAGCAGGATAATCTTCTTTGCATCCATGATGCCGAACCCCCGATATTACTGGTCAAACCTAATTGGGCAGGTCTTCACCCAAAATGGTTAAGATTTCGTTCGTAGATGGCCCACAACCCCGCGAGCGAAATTGCAATGCCATATGGAATTTCGAGTTCGCCTTCGATTTTCTTCAGTTTGTGGCGAACGAGCATGAAAATCGTCAGAATTCCGCCAATTATGGACATGACTATGACGAGGCGCATGACGACGAGTCCCGGGAACCACAAGGCCAGGCCACCCAGCAGCTTTACATCGCCGCCGCCCATTGCACCCATTGCGAACAGGCCAATGCCGATTGCAAAAACGATGGATGCAACTGCAAGCTGGATTGCGATGTCCGGCCAAAGGCCCAGCCCCGCTGCCAGCCATGAGAGGGGCGCCAATAATGCAACGGTGGCGGTCAGCCAGTTGTCGATGCTTCGCCGCTGCCAATCGGTGACTGCGCCAACAAGCAGCAATATTGCCAACACGGCATAGAGCGCGATTTCCAGTGTTCCGATCCACATAAGCCTGTGCCAATAGAGGCAACCACTTACGAAAAAGTAACCATAGACATGACCTCTCCCTTGAGCGTGCGACGCGCCTACCCGGCAGGATCTCGGCTGGACTATGTTCCAGCGCGCGATGGCTGGTCGTTGCGGACGTTCGACTGGCCGGCGGACAGGGGTGCGCAGGGCTCCATCCTCTTTCAAGGTGGCCGCGGCGATATCATTGAGAAATATCTGGAGGTCTTTCACCACTGGCATGCGCTTGGCTGGAACATTGTGGCGTTTGATTGGCGCGGCCAGGGCGGTTCGGGGCGGCTTTCCGTCAACCCCCATGTTGGCCATTGCGAGGACTTTGGTCTCTGGATTGATGATCTGGCGGATTTTTTCGCTGGATGGAAAACACGAACCACCGGGCCGCATGTTGTCATGGGTCACAGCATGGGCGGGCATCTGCTGTTGCGTGCCTTGTCTGAAGGGCGCATCGCGCCAGACGCTGCCGTTCTTGTGGCGCCGATGCTCGGATTTGAAACGGGGCCGATACCCCTTCGGGCGGTTGCCTGGCTTGTGCGGCAGCTTGCGCGTGTCTGGCCAGACCGACCGGCATGGAAAGTGAACGAACGGCCGGCTCCGCCCGGCGCCTCGCGGCAGGCCTTTCTTACGTCCGACGTTGATCGTTACAGCGACGAACTCTGGTGGAAGACAGAGAAGCCGGAACTCGAACTTGGGCCGCCCAGCCTCAAATGGCTTGAGCAGGCCTATGGCTCGACCTTGCGGCTGGACTCGTCAGAGGCCGTTGAAGGCATCAGCATGCCGCTTCTGATCCTGGGAACTTTCGGCGACCAGCTCGTCAGTCCGGCTGCGATCCCGCGTTTTGCCGGGAGGATCCCGAACGCCAAGCTCAAGATGTTCGACAAGAGCGTTGCCCATGAAATCCTGAGAGAGCGGGATGGCCCTCGTGACGAAGCCATTGCACTGATCGATGCGCACCTGGAACTGGCGAAGGCAAGCGTCTGATGCACTTTGACGTCGCGATCATTGGTGCTGGTATGGCTGGGGCAAGCCTTGCTGCCGAAGTGGCAGGCGACATGTCGGTCGTCGTCCTCGAGGCGGAAAGCCAGCCTGGCTATCATGCGACCGGACGGTCAGCTGCATTCTGGCATGAGACCTATGGTGGTCCTGACGTTCAACCCCTCTCCAAAGCCTCGCACGGCTGGCTTGCAGCGCCTCCGGCCGAATTGGACGTTGCAACCTTTCTGGCTCCGCGTGGTGCAATCACGCTCTGCAAGTCTGGCGAACGAAACAAGCTGGAGGCCTTTGCAGAGTCGTTCGAATCGAACGGGCTGAGGTTCGAATGGCTGGATCGGTCAGCGCTTGATCTTCATTGCCCCGGGCTCAAGCCGGAGTGGACGTTGGGCCTGCGTGAAGCGGACTGCGCAGACATCGATGTTGCAGGAGTTCATCAGGCCTATCTTCGGCTGGCTGCACGAAAAGGGGTAGTCTTGCGTTGCAATGCAGCCCTGACATCCGCCAGACTTGGTGCAAATGGCTGGGCTCTTGAAACCAGGGGTGGAAACGTTTCTGCATCGATCCTTGTCGATGCGGCTGGAGCATGGGCTGACGAAGTGGCGATCCTTGCAGGCGTCCGCCCGATTGGAATTACGCCTTACCGGCGCACCATTGCTCAGTTGAAGTTTGATCAGCCAATTCCACGGACCTTGCCGCTGACGATCGATGTCAACGGTCAATTCTATTTCAAGTCGGATGGTGCAGATGGCGTTTGGCTCAGCCCACATGACGAGACGCCTTCACCGCCGACGGACGCTGCGCCTGAAGAGCTGGATGTGGCAATTGCCATCGACCGGCTTGAGCAGGTGGTTGATTGGACCGTGCGGCAGGTATCTCACAAATGGGCCGGTCTCAGGAGCTTTGCTCCGGACAGGCTTCCTGTCTACGGGTTTGACCCTGGTGTTCCGAAATTTTTCTGGTTTGCCGGACAGGGTGGCTTCGGCATTCAGACAGCACCGGCAGCAGCAAAGATTGGCGCGAGCCTGCTGACCGGCAAGGCGCCTTCGCCGATGGTGGGCCAGATTGATCCGGGGCGATATGCGCCCGGGCGTTTCACTTTAGGGTGACGATTTCGGCCGAGCTGGAATTCCGAACATTGTCGATGCATTTCATGGCACCGGCCTTGGATGCATAACCCTCACTTGCAGTAGCGAGGATATTGCCGTTGCCATGTCGCAAGCGCCAACGATGTTCGCCCTTTTTGTCCTTGTACAGTTCGAATTTCATATGTTCGACTCCTGTCAGCCAATCCGCAAGTTATGCACTGCTTGCCTGCGCAATCAAGGCAGCATCGCTGGCAAGCTTATCTGCCCGTTCATTGTCGGCGTCTCCGGCATGCCCCTTGACCCAAACCCAATCAATGCGATGCCGTGCAGTCGCCTGCAAAAGCTCCTGCCAGAGCTCGGCATTCTTCACAGGTTTTCGGTCTGAAGTGCGCCACCCGTTGCGCTGCCATCCATGAATCCAGCGCGTGATTCCGTCCTTCACATAGACGCTGTCGGTCACAAGGGTGACGTGGCAAGGGCGAGTCAGGGCTTCCAGCCCGCGAATCGCTGCCGTCAGTTCCATCCTGTTGTTGGTTGTCAGTGCTTCGCCACCTGACACTTCCTTTTCATGTGTTCCGGCACGGATCAGGACGCCCCAGCCACCTGGGCCCGGGTTGCCCTTGCATGCTCCGTCTGTCACGACCTTGACTCGGGTGAGTTCGCTCATTGCGCGGCGTAGTGTTCCAGGCGCCTGAGGAAGGCGAGAGGATCCTTGCGGGTAACAAGCGCATCCGCAGGTGTGTTGAGCCAGTCCCAGGCGCGGGTCAGCAGGAATCGCAGGCAAGCGCCGCGCGCGAGGATAGAAAAGGCCGCGCGTTCCTCATGGGTGAACCCGAA
>CAYSCC010000101.1:0-6228 GCA_964429375.1 uncultured Chakrabartia sp. | reverse complement strand
TTTTACGAGATTTGCACCGCCGAGGCCCATGAATTTGCGGAAAAATCAGCGCTGTTCCGGAAAGCTGGCGCAACCGTCCTTGGCATTGCTGCTGACAAGATCGAAGACCTGCAACGATTTTCCGTCGAGGAATGCCGCAACAAGTTTGCCGTGGCCGTTGGCACCCCTGCGATCATCAAGGGCTATGACGTGGTCCTGCCACAACTTAATACACGCTCAAATCGCACATCATATGTGATCGCCCCAAATGGACAGGTGGTCTATGCCTTTTCCGACATGGACTATCGCAATCACGTTTCGAACACGCTGAGGGCTGTTCAGGCCTGGCAGTCTGGCCGCAAAAGGTAGCTCATCGGGTCTTGACGTAAGTCCCCGGGGCATCTTCGATTGCCTGCAACTTTCCGCCGCCCGGAATGCGGGGGCCGGTTGCTGCCACACGGTCCGTATCAAACCGTTCCAGCCATGCATGCCAATATGGCCACCAGCTGCCCTTGGTTTCAGTGGCCCCTGCGGTGAACTCTTCGAGAGAAGTCACAGGATTGGGGTTGGTCCAGTATTGATATTTCATGTGCGCAGGCGGGTTCACAACGCCTGCAATATGGCCGCTTCCCGCGAGGAGGAATTCTATCGGCCCGCGGAATTGGCCCCTGATCTTCCAAACACTTTCAGCTGGCGCGATATGATCCTCCCTGCCCGCCTGGACAAAGCTGGGCGTCTTGACCTTCGTCAGGTCAATCGGCACTCCAAGCGCGCTCAGCGCGCCGGGCTGGACAAGCTTGTTGTCCCTGTAGAGGTCGCACAAATAGGCCCTGTGCCATTTGGCAGGCAGGTTGGTCACATCCCCGTTCCAGTGAAGCAGATCAAACGCCGGATAGTCCTGCCCCAGCAGGTAATTGTTCACAACCGTGCTCCAGATCAGGTCTTTCCCCCTGAGCAGGTTGAAGCTGAGCGCAAGATATCGCCCATCAAGATATCCGTTGGTCTCCAGGCCCTCGATAAGCTTGAGCTGGGCATCATCGATGAAGTTCATCAGGTCGCCAGCGCGCGAGAAATCCACCTGCGCCGTAAAAAAGGTCGCTGACTTGACCTTGTCAGCGTCTCCCCGGGCCGCAAGCACCGCCAGCGTTGCAGCCAGGGTTGTTCCGGCAACACAATATCCGATGGTGTGAACCTGTTCGACGTCGAGCAGGTCCCTGATCGTGTCAATCGCGTCAATCTGCGCTGCAATATAATCGTCCCAGACGACATCACCGGTGCTGGCATCCGCAGATTTCCAGGAGGCCACAAACACGGTAATTCCCTGCTCCACGCACCATCTGATGAAGCTCTTTTCAGCCGTCAGGTCGAGAATATAGAAACGGTTGATCCAGGGCGGAAAGATGACCAGCGGAAGCTTGAGCACCGTTTCGGTATCAGGTGCATACTGGATCAGTTGATAGAGCGGCGTCTGATGAACTACCTTGCCGGGCGTCACGGCAATATTCTCGCCCAAGCGAAAGGCGTTCGGGTCCGTGTGCGTCAACTGGCCGCGCTTCAGGTCATCGGCCAGGTGCTGCATGCCCGCCATCAGGCTCTGCCCCTTGGTCTCAACAGCACGGTTCAGGGCTACCGGATTGGTCAGAGGGGAATTGGCCGGACTCATTGCCTCGACGATTGTCCGCATGGCAAAGGCGATCCTCGCGCGCTGCTCCGGAGACACATTGTCGAGATTGTCGACCGCGCCCAACATATAGTCAGACATGACGGAATAACCCTGCCGCATCAGGTCGAATACGGGATGCTCCCATTCGCTTCCGGCAAACCTCTTGTCGCGTGGATGGACCTTGTCCCGACCGGCAGCCGCCAGGGGTGCGAGAAGGGGAGCCCATGAATCCACCCCCTGACGCCAGAAATTGAACATTTGGGTCCCGGCTTCTGCCATTCCCTGCAAGTTCGCATCGGTTTCCGGTGGCGATTTGGGCGAATCGGTCATGTTTCTTGGGCTACACGCTTTTCCGCATGGCCGAAAGCGCCCCTGAGCCCTAGCGTCAGCGTCGGTCAGCAGCCACAAAGTTGACAAACACGTTGCACTTCGAGACTGTTTCCAGTGGTGGGTTGAGGCAGAGGACGAGGAAAAGGCCATGGAAAGTTTTGACGTGCTGATTGTTGGCGCGGGCATTTCCGGCATAGGCGGAGCGGTCCATCTTTCGCAAAACTGTCCGGATCGCACGTTTGCGATTCTGGAAGGCCGCGATGCGATTGGCGGGACTTGGGATCTGTTTCGCTATCCGGGTATCCGGTCGGATTCGGACATGCACACGCTTGGCTTTTCCTTCAAACCCTGGACACATGAAAAGTCGATCGCCGATGCCCCGGCAATCCTGGACTATCTGCGGGAAACCGCGCGTGAGTATGAGATCGAGAAGCTGATCCGCTACAACCACCGCGTCACGCGCATAGAGTGGGACAGTTCAATCGCGCGATGGACGGTCACGGTTCGCAAGGATGGCAAGGAAGCACTGCAGATGCAGTGTCGCTTCCTCTATATGTGCACGGGCTATTACAGCTACACCGACCCCTACCAGCCCGAATTTGCGGGTCGCGAGTCTTTCAAAGGACCCGTGTTCCATCCGCAATTCTGGCCAGAGAATCTCGATTACAGAGGCAAGCGGACCGTTGTCATCGGAAGCGGTGCGACGGCCGTCACGATCATTCCGGCGATGGTGAAAGAAGGCGCGGGCCATGTGACCATGCTGCAACGATCACCGACATGGTTTGTCTCGCGCCCGGCAAAGGACAGGATCGCCAATTTTCTGCGGAAGCTCCTGCCGCACGGCATTGCCTATGCAATCACTCGCTTCAAGAACATCAACATGCAGCAATATTTCTTCAACCTGACCCAGCGAAAGCCGGAAAAGGTCAGCAAGAAGTTGCTTGAACTGACAAAAGACAGGCTGCCTGCGGGATATGATGTCGCGACGCATTTTACACCCCGCTACCGGCCCTGGGAACAGCGGTTGTGCCTGGTTCCGGACGCCGATCTTTTCGAAGCCATCAAGAGTGGCAAGGCCGAAGTCGTCACGGATCACATCGACCGTTTTGACGAAACCGGGATTGTGCTGAAATCAGGCAGACATCTGGATGCGGATATCATTGTGACCGCAACCGGCCTCAATATGGAAATCATGAGCGGCGTCGAAATGCGCATTGACGGGCAAAAGAGGCAGGTCAGCCAGTCGTTCAGCTACAAGGGCTGCATGTATTCCGATATCCCCAATCTTGCATCCGCATTCGGATATTCAAACGCGAGCTGGACCCTGAAGGCCGACTTGATCAGCGAATATGTCTGTCGCCTGCTGAACCATATGCGCGATAGTGGAACGGACATCTGCGTTGCTGAACCGCATGGGGTGAAGGAAACCGGCGAAGGCATGATGAACCTGTCTTCAGGATATGTGCAGCGCGCCAAGGACCGCGTGCCCAAGCAAGGCGACATTGATCCTTGGATTGTCTATCACAACTATTCGCTGGACAAGAAGCTGATGCGCTACGGCAAGCTTGAGGATGGCGCCATGCACTTCTACCGGGCTGGTGGAGCGGCACATGTCGCCACAGAAGCCCCGGTTGCGATTGCGGCGGAATGACCTAGCCCACGTCCAAGTTTTTTTGGGTTATGCCCAAGCTGCGACCAACCCACGCGGGCGAAGCCATGGCATTTCGTAAACCCTGACATTTCCGCTAGCGGGTCATTGCGCGAAGTGCCCCTATGATGTCTCCGGAGGATGGGGCCATCAAGCGTGTGCCGAACGAACGGCCAGCGCCCTGCTCCTCGTGGGAGGGTATAGCTATGCAAAGGACTTTTCTTGGCTACTGCTCGGCTGCGGCAATTGCGGCGGGATTAGCAACGCCAGTAGCAGCGCAACAGGCGGCCTCGGCTGAAAGCGATGCGTCGAACACCATCATTGTTACGGCAACGCGCCAGGCAGTCGACAAGCAGAAGCTCGGCGCCTCGCCGACGGCCATCAGTCAGGAACAACTTGAAACCCTTGCGCCCCGCACACTCCAGGACATTCAAGGGACTGCGCCGAATGTGTTTATTGGCATTGGCACCGCCGCACCCGGACAAAGTGCGATCTTTATTCGCGGACAGGGATATGCGGACGTTGAAAAGACACAAAGTCCCCCAGTCGGTGTCATCCAGGACGGCGTGTTTTTTGGCAACAACACTGGCCAGTTGCTCGACATGTTCAACGTGTGCACGGTTGAAGTTGATCGCGGTCCGCAAGGCATCTTCTACGGCAAGAACACAACAGCCGGCCTTATAAACGTCACGCGCTGTGCCCCGACACGCGAATTGGGTGTTTCACTGGAGGCCGGTTACGGATCGTTCAATGAAGCCTATGCGCGCGGTGTCATCAACGCCCCGCTTGGCAGCAACGGCGGAATCGCAGGTTCTGCGCAGTACCGGCACACCGATGGCTATTACAAGAATGTCTACACGAACACCCGCGCCGCAGGCAGCGACTATTTTGCCGCCAACATCAAGGTAAACTATGACCTGTCGGATTGGCTGAACGCCGATTTCAGTTTCGACCATATTCACCAGACGGGCGGCGGCACGCCCGTGCAATTTGGCAACGTGCTGACGGCGACCATCCTCAGCGGCGGAAATCCCAGCCTTATTTGGCCAAACTACAACCCCGCCACGGGAAGTCCGGATGGACTGGCGCCGAGAGAAGTCGAAAACCGCCCGGGAGGCGACAAAGACCGGCTCAACACAAATATCGGCAGTCTCGTGCTCAAGGCCAAGACCCCACTGGGCGAACTGGTGTCGCAGACTGCCTATATGGACGAAGAAGATACGGTCCGGCAGGATTTTGATGGTACATGTGTAACCGGACCTGGCTGCACCAGTGTGACGAACCCGCTTCTCGCGGCGACCGGCGGCTATCTGCAAACACTACGCGATCAGGCATATACCCAGTTCACAGAAGAATTGCGGTTACAGGGCAAGGTGCTTGGGCAGTTTGATTACCTCATCGGTGCATATTACTATCGCCACAAGATTTCGCTGCATCAGAATACAAACGCCGCCATCGATCAGTATTCAGGCGAAAAGGCGCGCAGCTGGTCCTTCTTTGGCAATCTCGACTGGAATCCGACCGATACCATCAAGATTTCGGCAGGCTTGCGCAATATTTCCGAAACCAAAAAGTTCAACACAGCCTATATTCTGCTCGGAACCATCCCGCTGATCCCGCAAATCACGGACAAGCAGAGCTGGCACAAGTTGATCACCCGTTTCAACGCCCAATGGCAGGCAACCCCCACGACGCTGCTCTATGCATCACGGTCAGAAGGTTTCCGCTCGGGCGGCTTTTCAATTCGCGGGACCCTCTCGGAACAGGCAGCGAACCAGACCAACTGCGGCGTCGTTGGCGGCTGTCCTGGCAACAATTTCCTCACATTTAAGCCGGAGACCAACACGACCTACGAGATAGGCATCAAAAACCGCCTGTTTGACAATGCGGTGACGTTCAACGCCTCTGCATTCATCAACGACATCAGCGATTTCCAGCAGTCCCAAGTCGTGGTCACCCCAAATTATGGCCCGGGAACCAATACTTATGTGGTCAACTATCCCAAGGTGCGGATCAAGGGCCTGGAGTTCGAACTCGATCTGAACCTCGGAAAAATGACGAGCGCCCTCTCCGGGCTGTCGTTGTCAGCGAGCCTGGGAATTCAGGACGCAAATGTGCGCGACGGAAGGATCAATGGCCAGCAAGCCGCAATTGGCGGGGGAGCGCAGGCTGGTGCACCCGGCAGCATCGCCAATTTCACGGGCGTTGGCCTGCAGCGCGTCCCTAGCAACAACTATACGATCAGGGGCACCTACGCCCGTGAAATCGGTGTCGACACGAAGCTGACCTTCACTGCGGGCTATTCTTGGATCGACAGCTTCTCGCTTGGCACATTTGGTCTCGCGCGGGACATCCAGCCGTCCTACGGCCTGCTCGATGCCTCAGCCACGCTGAACTGTAAGAATTATTTTGTCCGGATAAGTGGCAAGAACCTGACCGACAAAGACTATCGGACACAATCCTTGCCTACGGTCTTCTTCCAGGGCTGGGCACCACCTGCTACCTACCTGGTGTCTGTCGGCATCAAGTTGTAATCTGGGCTCCGCAGCCAGGCTGCGGCGCCGATTCACCTGATCGTTCGGAACTCGGTTTCGGCCAACGTGGTCGA
>CAYSCC010000100.1:0-6232 GCA_964429375.1 uncultured Chakrabartia sp. | reverse complement strand
CGAGGCGGCGCGGGTGGACGCCTACGCGGCGAAGCTCACGGAGGATCTGGTTGAGTTGATCGGCGCCGCCTTGCAGAACCTCGCGCCCGCCGAGATCTCGGTCGGGCACGGACGCGCCGGGTTCGCCATCAATCGTCGTCAACCGACAACCCAAGGCGTGCGCCTCGGCGTCAACACCGGCGGCCTGGTGGACCACGATGTACCGGTGCTGAAGGTCGCTGCCCCGGACGGACGTTTGCGGGGGGTGCTGTTCGGGTACGCCTGCCACAACACGACGCTGGGCGGCGACTTCTATCAGATGAACGGCGACTACGCCGGATTTGCCCAGGCGGAGTTCGAGGCGGCCCATGCAGGGACGACCGCGCTCTTCATCATGTTGTGCGGTGGTGACCAAAATCCCAACCCTCGCGGAACCGTGGACCACGCCCGACGTTACGGGAGCGAGCTGGCCACCGAAGTCGCGCGGGTGGTGTCCGGAGCCCTGAAACCTGTGATCGACATGACCTATCCCCTTGCAGATGCTGCGGCCGCCCATGCCCGGATGGAGGCTGGTGACCATGTCGGGAAAATCGTTCTGACACCTTAGGCCATCAACCCACTTGCTCTGACAACAGACCGGGACTAAGCAATCAAGTCATACACGGCCGCTCCGCAAGGGGCGGCCCTTCTTTTGTCTGAAAGGTTTTTTCGAAATGGCCCAGCCACTTATGCCTCATGCGACCGCGTCATGGCTGGTCGACAATACGGCGCTTACCTTTGAACAGATCACCAAGTTCTGTGGTCTCCACATTCTCGAAGTCCAGGCCATTGCCGATGACATGGCGGCCACGAAATTGACGGGCCGCGACCCTGTCCGTGCTGGCGAACTCACGCTTGAAGAGATTGAGCGCGGGCAGGCGGATCCCAATTACGAGCTGAAAATGTTTCGGGAACCGGAACAGGCCACGAGAACCAAGGGCCCCCGCTACACGCCGGTTTCGAAGCGCCAGGACAAGCCCGACGGCATTGCCTGGATCATTCGCAACCATCCGGAGGTTTCCGACGGACAGATCGGCAAACTGATCGGCACGACGCGCAATACGATCCAGGCCATTCGTGACCGCACGCACTGGAACATCGTCGATATTGTCCCGAAAGATCCGGTAACACTCGGGCTGTGCACCCAGCGCGAACTGGATGCCGTGGTGAAGAAGGCTGCAAAACTGAAAGGCATCGAAGCGCAAGCGGATGGCAAGCTGGAAGGGGATCGTGCGGCCCTTATCGAAGAACTGCGCCATGAGCGGGAGGCCGCAGCACGTGCTGCGGAAGCAGCCGCAGGGGGTGTTGAGGAATCGGCTGCGCCGGTTGAACATAACGCCGAGACGCTGTTCAA
The DNA here is from genome assembly GCA_964429375.1 of uncultured Chakrabartia sp. Taxonomy (GTDB): domain Bacteria; phylum Pseudomonadota; class Alphaproteobacteria; order Sphingomonadales; family Sphingomonadaceae; genus Aquisediminimonas. Next base: position 4,860 of record CAYSCC010000100.1, on the reverse strand, counting down.
GCGTTGAGCGAACGTCCGACATATGATGCGTCGCTGGTCCATGATGAAAGCTACCTTGCGACAAGCCACAAGGGGCTGACCTATCCATTCGGCGCCCGTGCGCCCGGTGCGGGTGAGACCATGCGGGTGGCAGACGGCATTTGCTGGGCCAGGATCCCGATGCCGGGATCGCTTGGCCATATCAACAGCTGGCTGCTCGATGATGACGGTGGTTGGGCCGTAGTTGACACCGGCATGCTGCTTACAACCTGCAGCGACGCCTGGAAGGCCTTGTTTGGCGCTGCACTGGACGGAGCAAAGCTGACCCGCATCATGTGCACGCACATGCACCCGGATCATATTGGGCTGGCTGGCTGGCTTGCAAAAAGATCCGGCGCAGACGTCTGGATGACACGCGGTGAATGGCTCACGGCCCGCATGCTTGTCGCTGATGCACGGGACGACGTCCCGGAGGAAGTGCTTGCCAGCCAGCGAGGAGCGGGATGGACTGACGAAGAGCTGGACGAGACCCGCAGCAAGGGCTGGGGCCGTTTCAGCCGTATGGTCTATCCGATGCCTGTAGGTTTCCGACGCTTGCAGGACGGGGACACGCTCCAGCTTGGGGCACATGTTTGGAAGATTGTGGTTGGATCCGGCCACAGCCCTGAACATGCGTGCTTTTACAATGAACGATCAGGTGTGCTGGTTTCAGGAGATCAGGTCCTGCCCAGAATCAGTTCGAACGTCTCGGTCAACAGCAGTGAACCAATGGCTGATCCGCTGGGGGAATGGCTTGCATCGATCGACAAGTTGATTGCGCTCTTGCCGGCTGATCTCCTTGTCTGCCCAGCGCACGGCGAACCCTTCAAGGGGCTGCATGTCCGGCTGAAGGCGCTGCGCGACGAACATCTTGCCAGGCTCGAAGCACTGTTGGTGCATCTTCAACAGCCCCGCAGGGTGGTTGATTGTTTCGGGCAGCTTTTCAATCGCGAGATTGGCGCCGAGCATCGGGACCTGGCAACCGGTGAGGCGCTTGCCCATCTGAGGCGGCTGGAACTTGAAGGGCAAGTGCGGCGGGAAACGCGAGACGGCATATGGTGGTTTCATGCGTGCTGAGGTGAATGCCGTCATTTGGGATTTTGGCGGAGTGGTGACTTCTTCGCCATTCGATGCCTTTTTGCGCTTTGAAGCTGAACAAGGGATCCCGGCAAACACGATCCGCAAGATCAATGCGACCAATCCGGACATAAATGCCTGGGCGCGTTTTGAACGGGCGGAAATCGGCGCAGCGGATTTTGATGCCCTGTTTGCGGCCGAAGCCAAGGATGCCGGTTTCCACATCAGGGGCGCAGATGTCCTTGCGCTGCTTTCCGGAGATGTTCGCCCCGCAATGGTTGCGGCCATTGATGCCATCAAGGCCGTCGGGCTCCGCACCGGGTGCATCACCAACAATGTCCCGGCCGGTCATGGTGCCGGGATGGCCCGGACCCGCTCAAAGGCGGAGTCGATTGCGACCATAATGGCGCGCTTCGATCACGTGATTGAAAGCTCCAAGGTCGGCATCCGCAAGCCGGATCCGAGAATCTACAAGATGATGTGCGATTATCTTGGCGTCACGCCCGCCCAATGCGTCTATCTTGATGACCTTGGGGTCAACTGCAAGCCCGCGGCCGCATTGGGAATGCATGCCATCAAGGTTGTCAGCGAGGCACAGGCCCTTGCCGACCTCGAAGCTGCGGTTGGTTTTCCGCTATCCGCTTGACCGGGCAAGGCAGCAAGGCCAGAGATACCGTCAATGGTTGACGACATTTCCACCCTGTCCTTCGAAGACGCACTCAAGCAACTCGAATCGATCGTTGCACGCCTCGAATCGGGCGAGGCGAGCCTCGACGAATCGATCGAACTCTATACACGCGGCGATCTTCTGCGCGCTCAATGCGAAGCGCGATTGAAGGATGCGCAGGCGCGGATTGAGAAAATCAGCCTTGGGCCTGATGGCCGGCCCGCCGGAACAGAATCATTCGATGGCGGGTAATCGATCCATGGTCGTACCATCGCCCGGCCTTGTCGCAGCAATGGACGGCATTGGCCAGGCAATGGATCGCCAGTTCGACCTTTTGCTTCCGGTTCCCGAAGATCCGCGGCGGCGGCTGTTCGAAGCTATGCGCCATGCGACGATCGGCGGCGGGAAAAGATTGCGGCCATTGTTGGTGACGGCTTCATGTGCGCTGTTCCATGTGGATCCAGATGCAGCCATCCGCGTTGCAACGGCGATCGAGTGCATCCACGTCTATTCTCTGGTCCATGATGATCTTCCCGCAATGGACAACGACGATTTGCGGCGGGGGAAGCCAACGGTTCACAAGGCGTTTGATGAGGCGACCGCCATTCTGGCCGGCGATTCCCTGCATGCTCTGGCGTTTGAACTGCTTGCCGATGAAGCGACACACAGTGACCCGTTCGTGCGGTGTGAACTGGTGCTCGAACTGGCGCGGGCAAGCGGCCCCGACGGCATGGCAGGCGGCCAGATGATGGATCTCGAGGCGGAACACATGTCCTTTGATCTCCAGACAGTCACGCGCCTCCAGCAACTGAAAACAGGAGCGTTGATCGGTTTCTGCATAGAGGCCGGAGCGATCATGGGGCGGCTGCCCCACGAAGGGCGAGTGCCGTTGCGTGGCTATGCGCGCGATATTGGCCTTGCCTTCCAGATTGCCGACGATCTGCTCGACGTGGAGGGAAGCGAGGCTATGGCCGGCAAGGCGGTCGGCAAGGATGCCGACCAGGGCAAGGCAACGTTTCTTTCGATACTTGGCAAAGAACGCGCCAGAGTGCAGGCGGAAGCGCTGGTTGATCAGGCAATTGCGCATCTCGGCCACTTTGGCAGCGAAGCAGACCTGCTGCGCGATATCGCGCGGTTTACAATTGAAAGGGACAGGTAATGGAACGGATCGGTGTGTATCCAGGTACCTTTGATCCGATCACGCTCGGGCATATGGACATTATCAGGCGTGGCGCCAAACTTGTTGACCGGCTTGTCATCGGCGTGACCACAAACCCATCCAAGTCGCCCATGTTTTCCGTGTCTGAACGCATGGCCATGGTCCGGCGGGAAGTCTCGGACGTGGGGGGAACGATTGAGGTTGTCGCTTTTGATGCCCTGCTCATGAAGTTCGCGCGTGACCAGAAGGCATCTGTGATTGTCCGCGGGCTGCGTGCCGTGGCCGACTTTGAATATGAATATCAGATGGCCGGGATGAATCAGCAGCTGGATGCGGAAATCGAAACAGTTTTCCTGATGGCCGATGTGGCGTTGCAGCCAATTGCTTCGAAACTGGTCAAGGAAATCGCCATTTATGGCGGGGACATCCGAAAATTCGTCGCGCCGGCCGTTGAAAAAGATGTCAGGGCACGAGTTGAACAGATTGGCCGCAAGGGTGATTAGTTCGGGTCACATTCATCTGCTGGATGATACTATTCCAGAAAATTGAGATTAGGGGTGCCGATGCGTCTGCTGAAACTGTTTGTCATCTGGTGGGGCATGGTGGCCGGGATGGCTATCGCCCAAGGGCTTACACCGCCGGCTGCTGTTGCAGCCGATCCCCAGAACATCCTCCATCTTGAGCTTTCGACAGGCGGCGAAGTGGTCATCCTGATGCGGCCGGACAAGGCCCCTGCGAGCGTGGAACGCATCCGCACTCTTGCGCGGGCCGGCTTCTATGACGGCATCGTTTTTCACCGTGTCATTGAAGGCTTCATGGCTCAGACCGGCGATCCGCAGGGAACTGGCGAAGGAGGATCCCCGCTGCCGGATCTCAAGGCCGAATTCAATGACTTGCCGCATCTGCGTGGGGCGGTTTCGCTGGCCCGAACGGATCAGCCGGATTCGGCCAACAGCCAGTTCTTCATCTGTTTCCAGCCCACCGTCCGGCTTGACGGGAAATATACGGTCTTCGGTCGAGTCACCGCAGGGATGCAATATGTGGATGCGATCAGGCGCGGAGACCCTGTGGATGGCCGTGTCGCGAATGACCCTTCAAGGATCGTGCGGGCCTGGATCGAAGCAGATGGCCCCCAGGCGCCAAGAGTTCCGCTTGTTATTCCGGCTCCCGAGGCGGCCCCGGCGCCAGCTGCTGCTCCTGCTCCGGAGACACCGCAGCCCAATCCCTGATGCGCGTCGACCTGTTCGACTTTGACCTTCCGCAGGACAGGATCGCGCTGAGGCCTGTGAGCCCGCGCGATTCGGCGCGGATGCTCGTCCTCGACGGGGACAAGACTCGTGACATGCGCGTTTCTGATTTGCCGTCTCTGTTGCGGGCGGGGGATTGCCTTGTCTTCAATGACACGCGGGTCATCCCTGCGCAGCTGGAAGGGCGCAGGGGCGAAGCCCGCATCGGAGCGACGCTCCACAAGCGCGAAGGCATGCGCGACTGGCGCGCATTCGTTCGCAACGCAAAGCGTGTGCGCGAAGCGGACAGAATCGATTTTGGGGCAGATGTCTTCGCAATCGCCTCACAGCGCGGCGAAGATGGCAGCTGGCTTTTGTCATTCGAGGGAGAGGAGCCGGTTGAAGTCCTGCTGGCGCGGGCGGGAACAATGCCGCTGCCGCCCTATATCGCAGGCAAGCGACCAGCGGACGCCCGCGATGCGACGGACTATCAGACCATGTTCGCTCAGGAACCCGGCGCTGTCGCCGCACCAACAGCCGCGCTGCATTTCACACCTGGCCTGCTCCAAGCTTTGGGCAACGCAGGGATCGTGCATGAAACCCTCACGCTCCATGTCGGGGCCGGAACCTTCCTTCCCGTCAAGGTCGATGATACCGAACAGCATCGCATGCATGCCGAATGGGGGCGGATCGATGCGGAAACGGCGGCGCGC
>CAYSCC010000099.1:0-6260 GCA_964429375.1 uncultured Chakrabartia sp. | reverse complement strand
GGCTCATCGCCCGGCCGGAGGAGCGCAAGATCCTGATGGTCATTTCCGATGGTGCACCGGTTGACGATTCAACCCTGTCCGTCAACAACGGGGCCTATCTCGAGCGCCACCTCCGCCAGGTCATTGGCTGGATCGAGAACCGTTCGCCTATCGAACTCTGCGCCATTGGCATCGGCCATGACGTGACCCGCTATTACCAGAAGGCGGTGACAATCATGGATGCTGAACAACTAGGCGGCACAATGGTCGAACAGCTGGCAGGGCTTTTCGACACGGACTAGGGAGCGGTGAGAATGAGATGGCTGGTGTTAATCGGTATTGCATCGAGTCAGATAATCATGGCCCAGTCGGCTCCGGCGTCGATTGACCTGAAGACCGCTGAAACCATTGTGGGCGGCTGCCGTGCCCTGGCGGCATCCAAACAGCAAAGTCACGCAATCGCAGTTGTGGATACGGGAGGGCATGTCGTCCTTGCGATGCGGATGGACGGGAATCGAGAAGGCGTGATGGCGTTTGCAGTTGATAAGGCCAAAGCGGCGTCTTTGTGGGGGTTTGCCACATCCGGAATGGAAGAGGCTGTCAAGTCGACGCCCGGATTTGCTGCAGCGCCCTATGTCGTTACAGTTGGCGGCGGCGTTCCCGTGTACGGTGCGGACGGACGAACTTTGATCGGCGCGGTTGGCGCTTCTGGCGAAGCCCCCGCCGACGACGAAGCTTGTGCCAAGGAGGGAATCCGGGCTGCAGGCTTGTCACCAACACGCAAATGAATGCACAAGTCTTGCCGCCTTCCTGCCGCATTCTGGTGAAATAGCTGCGACATAAAATTACAAGGATTTGACATGACAGACCGGGCTGACATAGCCGAAACCATTGCCGCACAGATCGAGCCCTTCAACAAGAAGGGCATCGCGCTGACCGAGGCAACAAGCTTTCAGCATGATCTTGAGTGGGACAGCCTGACTGTCATGGACTTCGTGGCGGCCATCGAAGACGAATTCGATATTCTCATCACGATGAATATGCAGGCCGAAATCGAAAACATCGGCCAGCTTGTCGATGCTGTTGTGAAGTTGAAGTCCGAATGACCGACCTGTTCTCAAAATTCGATGCCCTGATCGCGGAAAAGGCGGCGCTGATGGCGACTGGCGTCCGAGATCCGATTGGCATTGTGATGGACGAAGTCAAATCCCCGACAGAGGCCGTTATCAAGGGCAAGGACACGATCCTTCTTGGCACCTACAACTATATGGGAATGACGTTTGACCCGGACGTGATCCGTGCCGGCAAGGACGCCCTGGAACAGTTTGGCTCGGGCACCAACGGCAGCCGTTGCCTGAACGGAACCTTCCGCGACCATATCGACGCAGAAGAGGCGCTCAAGGAATTTTACGGCACGAAGCATGCCATGGTCTTTTCGACCGGCTATCAGGCCAATCTCGGCTTTGTCTCCACCGTGGCCGGCAAGGGTGACTATGTCATCCTCGACGCAGACAGCCATGCCTCGATCTATGACGGCTGTTTTCTCGGCAATGCCGAAATCGTGCGTTTCCGCCACAACAGTGTCGAGGATCTCGACAAGCGCCTGGGACGTCTTCCCGGCGAAGCAGCCAAGCTCGTTGTGCTTGAAGGCGTCTATTCGATGCTCGGGGATATTGCCCCGCTCGACAAGATGGTGGCCGTTGCGAAAAAGCATGGCGCGCAAGTGCTTGTCGATGAAGCGCATTCGATGGGCTTTTTTGGGCCCAACGGCCGGGGCGTCTATGAAGCGCAAGGAGTCGAAGGGGACGTCGATTTCGTCGTCGGGACCTTTTCCAAGTCCGTGGGAACAGTGGGTGGCTTTGTTGTTTCCAACCACCCGAGTTTTGAAATTCTCCGCCTGGTCTGCCGACCCTATGTCTTCACGGCGTCGCTGCCCCCGAGCGTGGTCGCAACGGCCGCGACATCAATTCGAAAACTGATGCATGCGCATAACAAGCGGCAGCATCTTTGGGAAAATGTGCGGCAGCTTCACGGGGGCCTCAAGCAGCTTGGCTTCCGCCTGCCGACAGAAACCCCTGAATCGGCGATCGTTACGGTCCTGCTTGACGATCAGGATCAGGCCGTCAGCATGTGGGACAAGATGATTGCTCTTGGTGTCTATGTGAACATGGCGAGGCCGCCTGCAACGCCTGCGGGGACCTATCTTCTGCGGTGCTCGCTTTGCGCTGAACATACACAAGACCAGATCGAAACAGTGCTGGGCCGATTTGCCGAGGCTGGAAGGGCCGTGGGTGCCATTGCGTGAGAATAGTCGTTGTCGACGATGACAGCCGTATCCGCCAGATGACGGCGGATGCTCTTCGCGACAACGGACACCAGGTTGATGAGGCGGACTGCGGCGCCGCCGCGCTTGCCCTTCTGGACGAGACCGTTTCCCTGCTCCTGACCGACGTTCAGATGCCCGGGATGAGTGGCCCAGAGTTGGCCGATGCCGCACTTTCGCGTTTTCGGGAGCTATCCGTTCATTTCATGAGCGCGGATACAGGCGCAATCCCCACAGAGGCGTTTCGCGGGCGGCCCATTCTCGCCAAGCCGTTTACATTGTCCGAGTTGCTTGCGCTGGTCGAAAACGAGCCACCGGCCCAGCCGGGCGTCAGGCCATCACTGTACTGACCAGACCTTCGAAGAGGCGAAGCCCGTCTGTTCCCCCATGGGCAGCCTCAACCATGCGTTCCGGATGCGGCATCATCCCTAGCACATTGCCTTCGGCATTGAGCACGCCGGCAATATCATGAGCCGAGCCATTGACCTGCTCCATGTACCGGAACGCTATGCGACCTTCGCCTTCGAGGCGCTCCAGCGTGCCCGCATCGGCAAAATAGTTTCCGTCGTGATGGGCCACCGGAATGGTAAGCAGTTCATCCTGTTCATAACGGCTTGTGAATATGGACTGGCTGTTGGCGACACTGAGCGAGACATCGCGACAGACAAAGTTGATTCCCGCATTGCGCATCAGAGCACCCGGCAAGAGGCCGACTTCCGTCAGCACCTGGAACCCGTTGCAAACGCCAAGCACGCAAACGCCGCGACCGGCAGCCTGAACGACAGCGCGCATCACGGGTGATTGCGCCGCCATCGCTCCGGAACGAAGATAGTCGCCGTAGGAAAACCCGCCCGGAACCGCAATGATGTCCAGCCCATCGGGAAGCTCGGTTTCCCGGTGCCAGATCATGTCGGGGGCCCGGCCGGTCACCAGTTCGAGAGCAACGGCCATGTCGCGATCGCAGTTGGAACCCGGAAAGACAATGACGGCGGATTTCATGGCCCTAGGCCCTTTCGATGCGGAAGTTCTCGATCACCGTGTTGGCAAGCAGTTTGCGGCACATGTCCTCAACCATGGCGTCCGTCACCGTATCCTCGACGTCCAGTTCGATGAGCTTGCCCTGCCGGACACCATTGACTCCCGAAAAGCCAAGGCCCTCCAAAGCATGATGGATGGCCTTGCCTTGAGGATCGAGCACGCCGTTCTTGAGCGTAACATGGACTCGCATCTTCATCAGGCGGACTTTCTCGGCAGGAGTTCGGGGTGCGCTTGCCCGATACCGGTGCGCTGGCCGCAGGGCAAGATTCATCTTTCCTTAGGCATGACAGGACAAACTCGTTGCCGCGAATTCGTGCAAGGACCGGGCATGCTACGCGGGAGAGCAACATGAACGTGCTGGCGTTTTCTCTTTTTGTCGTACTTGTACTGTTTGGGCGCCAGGTCATCGGCTGGCACGATGAACTCGGCAAGGTCCAGATGGTCCTGGTCGCCTCATTCGTGCTTGGGTATTTTGCCGGAGTCCGTCGCTCCGGCTGATGGCCTTTGGGCGCCAATGGCCAAAGCATGTGCTGACGTTTGCAGAAGCCGGCCGTGCGCTGGTCGAATGAAGAGCGCGCGTTGCGCCGTCATGCACTAGAGGCTTTTGAGTGCGGCGAGGCAACTGGCCCCCATCCCTGCCTCATTTCGCCTCGCCGCCAACCTGCCGCATGAGATAAACCGATCACCGGCCACAGCCGACCACAGCCTGCGGGACCAGAATATCATCTCTGAAATGGCGCGTGGATGTTGGCGGAACTTCAGCGAACGTCCCGGGATAGGGGGGTGGTGGCAGGGCTTGAATCGAACCGGAAAAATAACGCTTTGATATCAATCCCGTTCTTCGGATGAGTGAGGAGCCTCCCCCACACTCTCCCCCACATTTTCGTTCATTTAACGGTGGTTCGGTTCAGCGTTTTGATCAAAAAGCTGAATAAATGGACGGTTCGCGGAGCGCCTGATCGCAACATAATGGCACGTTCTGACACTGTCCATTTGCGAGTTCGCAGCCTGGTCAGTTCAATTCCCGATGCCGCTCCACCAGCCTATGCAAACTGGCTGTCGTGATGCGCGTTGCCTTGCCGATCTTCACCGTTTCGAGTTCGCCACAGGAGATCAACTCATAAAGCTTTGTGCGCCCGACACCGATCATGCGAGCGGCGTCATTGACCCTAACGCAGATCGGTTCAACGGATTGGTGGCCGCTCATTCCGCCGGTTCCTCTTCACGATAGTGAACAGGATCGGCGATCCAGCGATTGATGGCAGACTCATGCCATCCCGCGCCGTGCACGCTGATCTTCACCTGTGATGGGAAAGTCCCCTCGGCGATCTTGCGATAGATGGTGGAGCGAGAGAGGCCTGTGCGGTCGAGCACGGTCTTCAGACGGATAATGCGTTCGGTACTTGGCATCAAAGGCAATCCTTCTTGCATCTGTAGCCCCTCTATGGAACATAGTGAGAACATTTTGTGATTTCGCAAGGATTGTCTTGATGTCACCGATGCCTCGAAAACCGAACACGGCCTGTGCCCACCGAGGGACATGGAAAGTCTTGGACATCCCGGGACCTTGGAGGACAAACTCGCGAGCGAGGCTCTACGCGTTCGTATTTTTCCCAGAACGTCCGATGACGGCATTCTCTCGTCCAAGTTTGCCACCCTTGATGACGATGTTTGCGCAGAAGGAACTTGAATCAGCGCGCCCGACGCGATTCGGGCAACTTTCGATTCTGTCGCGTTTGCGCCGTGAAAGCCAAAGGATTGCCGAGCCTCGCTTAGCCAGAATCAGGCGACGCTTTTGCGCTGATCCTCAAACCCGCGGATCGACCCGCTACCTTTCGGAAATTTCGATCTTTCCCAAAGAGAAATCCCACTCCGCTTGATCACAAGCCAGATAGATGCGAGCACCCTACCCGTGAAAAACAACGCAAAAAAAATTGTACCGCTTCGACCCCAAGAGCGCCACTTTATCGAGTGCGCGGACAACGTCGATTTCATGCGTTCCCTAAAGAAGGAGAGCATGAATCTCATCGTCACCTCGCCGCCGTACAATATTGGCAAAGAGTACGAGCGAAAAACCTCTATTGAGGCGTACATCGAGCAGCAAGCGACTACGATTTCCGAAGCCGTCAGGCTGCTGCACCCAAACGGATCGATCTGCTGGCAGGTCGGAAATCACGTAGATAACGGCGAGATATTTCCCCTGGATATCGTCCTGTATAATTTGTTCAAACAGCACGGGCTCAAGCTACGTAATCGAATTATCTGGACCTTTGGACACGGCCTGCACTGTCAAAACAGATTTTCGGGCCGACATGAATCAATTCTTTGGTTCACAAAGTCTGAAGACTACATTTTCAACTTGGACCCCGTCCGCATCCCGTCGAAATACCCGAACAAGAAACATTTTAAGGGGCCAAAACGCGGCCAAATTTCGGGGAATCCTTTAGGTAAGAATCCGTCAGACGTTTGGGATATTCCGAACGTGAAGGCCAACCATGTGGAGAAGACGGACCATCCGTGTCAGTTTCCCGTAGCACTTGTTGAGCGATTGGTCCTCGCTCTTACGCACCCCGGCCAGAGCGTTTTAGACCCCTACCTTGGTGTGGGTTCGTCGGCAATCGCAGCCCTTAAAAATGACCGACTTGCTTATGGCTGCGACATCACGCCCGAGTATATTGAAACAGCTCAAGAACGCATAAACAGCTATTATGCCGGTACATTGCGCACTAGACCAATGAATAAGCCGATCTACGATCCTGGTGAGGTCAGTCAATGAAGCTGCAATACATCTATGACCATCATCACGGAAGGGCCGCATGGGAAGAGCGGGACCTTTATGATTGGATTACCGATGTGTTCGAGGTTCCGGGGATCAAAGTACAGTCTGGAAGCACAAACGATATCCGAAATCACATCGCTA
>CAYSCC010000098.1:0-6262 GCA_964429375.1 uncultured Chakrabartia sp. | reverse complement strand
TAGCTGTAGACAGGCCGTTCTGCCTGTTTCGGCACGAAATAGTACATCATGGCCAGGAAGCCGGCGGTCAGGAAGAAGCCCACCGCGTTGTGGCCATACCACCACTGGGTCAGGGCATCCTGCACCCCCGCAAAGGCGCTGTAGCTCTTCGATCCCACGAGGCTCACAGGAAGCGAGAGATTGTTGACCAGGTGCAGCATGGCGACGGTGATGATGAACGCCAGGAAAAACCAGTTCGCGACGTAAATGTGCGGCTCGTTCCGGCGGATGATCGTGCCGATGAATACCGCGCCATAGGACACCCAGACGATCGTCAGCCACAGGTCGACATACCATTCGGGCTCAGCATATTCCCGGGCTTCCGTGACTCCCATCAGGTAGCCGGTCGCTGCAAGAACGATGAAGAGCTGATAGCCCCAGAAGACAAACCGCGCGAGCGCCGGGAATGCGAGGCGCGCACGGCAGGTCCGCTGGACGATGTAGAAACTCGTGGCAATCAAAGCATTCCCGCCAAAGGCGAAAATCACTGCTGAGGTATGAAGCGGTCGCAGGCGCCCGAAGGTCGTGTATTCGAGATTGAAATTGAGTGCGGGAAACGCCAGCTGAAGGGCAATGAACAGGCCGACAAGGAAACCGGCCACACCCCAGAAAATGGTCGCAATGACACCCCAGCGAATTGGATCGTCATCATAGCGAGAGACTTCAGGGCCCTTGACCAGACCATTGGCGAGGGCAGCAAAATCCGTATTTCGAAGCGCCATGGCCGCAGCGAGCAGCGCCACGGCGCAGACGATCCCCATGTGGACGGAAAATCCCGGATCAAGGCTTTGTGCGAAGGCCGCAAAGGCCAAAAGTGCCACGACAAACCAGCCGCCGGCGCGCATTACCATTTTGTCCATCATTCTTCCCCGAAGCGCATCAGCGCATATGTGTGTCCCTGCCGTTGGCCGATCGCAGACCCGCCTTCATTGACTCAGGTCAACAGTTCATGCCGCGAGCGCCAAATTCTGAAGGCGCGCACGGTCCTGGATCACGACTGTCCGCCTGTTCGGCAGGTCGATCATCTCTGCTCCCTTGAGTTTGGTGAGCTGCCGGCTGACGGTTTCGATCGTCAGTCCGAGGACATCCCCCATCTGTTGGCGGTCGAGCGGCATTTCGAAGACTTCGGGCAAGCCGGCCGCAGCCTTGGCAGGGCCGTCACCCATCCGGTCTGAGACTTCGAGCAGCAGCGACGCGATCCGCTCGCTTGCCGTCTTCTTGCCTAGCAGCAACATCCAGTGGCGTGCCCTGTCGAGCTCGGTAAGGGTGCGCATCAGGAGCCGGTTCTGCAGCTCTGGATGCTGACGGGCAAAACCGTCAAATGCCGCGCGCGTGAAGACGCAGAGTTCCGCATCGGTCAGCGCAGTCACGCTGTGGGGACTCTCCTTGCCGAATGGCCGACCGATAAAGTCGGAGGGAAAAACGACGCCGACGATCTGTTCGCGTCCATCCGCCGTCGAAATGGACAGCTTCAGGATCCCGGAAATGACATTCGCGACAACCAGGGCCTCGTCGCCCTCCCAAACCAGGGTCTGGCCGCGCCTGACCTTCTGCTTTCGACCAAGCTGGGCGAGGCATTCAAGAGCATCCGCCGACAATCCGGCACAAATGGCGCTATCCCCGACAGGGCAATGTGAACAATCGGTCATGCTCCGGCCCTAGCGCGCGGGCACTCACTCGAAACTACGTGATTTCCACAAGGCGGCAACGGCAGTTGCCACCCCGCTCAAGTCGCCCGTTCGCGCGGACCCCTGCCACGAGGCGGAAACGGGGCCTTGCCTGGCCCGCGGCCAGGTCGCTTTCCTCCGCCCGGCTTCTTGCGGTTTCGTTTGGCTTCGTCCCGCGGCAGCCCGCCAACTGCCTCAATCCGGATACCGCTTTCGCCGTCTCCACCGTCAGTCGCTGTCCTTCGCACTGCGGCCGCAAAGCGGGAGGCGGCGGCCTGCTGCACTTCAAACAGGGTTTCGTTCGCAGCGATGCGGATCGCGCCGATTTCGCTTCGCGTGATGTGGCCCCGGCGACACAGCAGCGGCAGCAGCCACCTTGGATCCGCGTTGTGCCTCCTGCCAATATCCATCCTGAACCAGACGGTGTTCTCAAAGCCGGGCCTGGGGCCTTCAATGCGTGCCGAGCCGCCCGTCGTCGCATCGATCAATTCTTCAGCGGACGGCAGGCGCGCGCGATGGGCCCTGACCAGTGCAACGGCAAGATCAAGTGCAGATCGCTCCTCGAGCAGGCGCTGCGCCAGGATCCGGTCTTCATCATCGGTTTCGACAGGCTCAAGCAGCGCGGCGAGCAATCGATCCCGGTCTCGCGCCGCAATATCGTCCCGACCCGGCGCAGAGATCCAGTCTGCATTGATCTTTGCGCCCCGCAACATGGATTCAACCCGCTTGCGCCTGGGGTAAGGAACGAGAATGACAGCCGTACCCTTCTTGCCCGCACGACCAGTTCGGCCAGAGCGATGCTGCAGCGCCTCCGCGTCGCGCGGAATGTCCACATGAATGACAAGCGACAGCGTGGGCAGGTCTATGCCTCGAGCCGCAACATCGGTTGCCACGCACACGCGCGCACGCCGGTCACGCAGGGCCTGCAACGCGTGGTTGCGCTCATTCTGGCTATGTTCGCCCGAAAGCGCCACGACAGAGAATCCCCGTTCCGTGAGACTGGCATGCAAGTGGCGGACGCTGTCCCGGGTTGCACAAAAGAGCATCGCCGTCGTCGCTTCATGGTAGCGAAGCAGGTTGACGACCGCATTCTCTACATCGGCCGGAGCAACAGTGACGGCCTGGTAGGCAATGTCGCCATGGCCGCGGTCCTCGTCCGTCGTTGAAATCCGCAGGGCGTCGCGCTGATAGCGTCTGGCAAGCGCCATAATCGGCTTTGGCATGGTGGCCGAAAACATGAGAGTCCGGCGATTGCGAGGCGTTGCGTCGAGAATTTCCTCCAGCTCCTCGCGAAAGCCCATGTCGAGCATTTCATCGGCTTCGTCGAGGATCGCAACCGTCAGGTCGTGAAGCAGCAGGGCGCCGCGTTCAAGGTGATCGCGCAGACGACCCGGCGTGCCGACCACGATGTGCGCGCCTTGCGACAGGAAGCGCCGTTCCTTTGCTGCATCCATCCCACCCACACAGGTCGCAATCCGGACACCGCCCTTGCCGTAGAGCCAGATCAGTTCCCGGCCGACTTGCAGGGCAAGTTCCCGCGTGGGTGCAATCACAAGGGCCAATGGTGCACCGGCCGGGGCAGCCAATCCCTCGCTACCAAGAAGATGCGGTGCCATGGCCAATCCGAATGCAACGGTCTTCCCGGATCCGGTCTGGGCAGAAACGATCAGGTCCCGACCTTCGGCTTCAGGAACAAGGACGGCAGCCTGGACAGGGGTTGGCGCGACATAGCCACGAGCGGAAAGCGCTTCAGCAAGAAGCGGATGAAGGGATTGAAAGGTCATGATCTCTCTAAAAGGCGCATCGTGGACAAGGACCCGCGCCGCAACGTCTGATGCGCCCCTAGTCGTTCTGGCTGGAGAGCACAACCAGAGGATGGACCGCAATGCTGCACAACGGACGCTGCCGCCAGAATGATCCTTTCCTTTGCGGCGGAAACATCTTGTAGCAATCGCTACATAACGTTAGCATATCCTGACAAGTACGGGAGGATCTCGCGCCATGGCCGCTGCGCCGAATGAAATTGTCAGATCCTTTTTGAAGGCGATGGAAGCCTTGGATTATGAACAGGCCATGCGCTTCGTCTCAGCGCGATGCGAGTACACAAACCCGCCGCCGATCGGCACAGCTTACGGCCCCGAGGGCATTCGCGCCGTTCTGGAACCTTTCTTTGCCCCAACGCTCGAGAATGAATTTCGAATCATCAGGGAAGCGACATCGGGGCCGATTGTCTTCGTCGAAAGGCTCGATCGACATCGGCTGAAAGACAGGTGGGTCGAATTGCCGGTGACCGGCGTGTTCGAAGTCAACGATGGCCATATCAGCTTCTGGCGGGACTATTTCGATGCGGCCACGATCCTGTCGAAATGGCCGCGGGATTAGGCCAGGCTTTCTGAGGAGGACTAGGCTTGGACGTGTTGAGAACTGACGATGGGCGCTTTGCAGATCTGCCGGGATTTGCCTTTGCGCCCCACTATGTTGATGACCTGCCGGGATATGGCGGACTGCGCGTCCATTATCTCGACGAAGGGCCCCGGGACGCTCCGGAGACTTTCCTCTGTCTTCATGGGCAGCCGACCTGGTGCTACCTGTATCGCAAGATGATTCCGGTCTTTGCAGCCGCAGGCCATCGTGTCGTCGCCCCGGATCTTCTCGGCTTCGGCCGCTCGGACAAGCCGGCCGACGATGCGACCTACAGTTTCAGTTTTCACCGCACCATGCTGCTTGCCTTCATCCGGCAGCTTGACCTGCGCAATATCACCCTTGTCTGCCAGGACTGGGGAGGCATCCTCGGACTGACGCTCCCGCACGAAATGCCGGAGCGATTCTCCCGGCTTCTTGTCATGAATACGACCATCCCCGTCGGCGAACCGATCAGCGAGGGTTTCATGCGATGGCGGGCCTTCAACAGGAGCCAGCCCGATCTCGACATCGCAGGCCTGATGCTGCGGGCACAGCCAGACATGACTCCCGACGAAGCAGCGGCCTATGCGGCGCCGTTCCCGGACCAGAACTACAAGGCTGGCGTCCGCCGGTTTCCGGAACTGGTGATGACGGATCCCGGCATGGACGGCGTTGCAGACGCTTTGCGCGCGCGCGCATTCTGGAAAGAACATTGGCAGGGGCAAAGCTTCATGGCGATAGGCATGACGGATCCGGTGCTTGGCCCTGACGTCATTGCGCAGCTTCGAGCGACCATCCGGGGATGTCCCGAACCCCTCGAAATCGAGGATGGCGGACATTTCGTTCAGGAAAAGGGCGATCGTATTGCCCGCGCGGCCTTGAAGTCTTTTGCGATTGAGAGATGAAACCGCTTCGGCTCCCGAAGGGGTGAGTCAGGCAGATACGCTTTCAAGCGCCGCAGATGCATCCAACCAGGACGCTTCGGCGGCAGCCAGCTTCTTTTCGATTTCCGCCCTGCGCATCATCAGATCCGTCATGGTCAAGTTGCGTTCTTCCGGAGCGGCGGAGTCTGGATCAAACATGGCGCGCTCGATACGTGAGCGATGCGCCATGAGGGATTCCATGTCCCGCTCGGCTCGCGCAATTTCCGCACGCAGAGCCTTGCCCTGTTCTCGTGCTGCTGCCGCGGCCTTTCGGTCGTCCTTTTTGCTGACCTTGGCTGGCTCCGCGGATTTGGGTTGATTCCGCCCAAGGATCAAGTCGGTATAATCGTCGAGGCTCCCCGCAAATTCCTCGGCACGGCCGCTGTCAACCAGCACAAGCCGGTCGGCAACAAGCTCGATCATGTGCCGGTCATGGCTGACGATGACAACGGCACCGTCGTAGGCGTTGAGCGCCTGAACCAGTGCTTCCCGGGCATCGACGTCAAGATGGTTGGTCGGTTCGTCGAGGATGAGCATATGGGGCGCATCCCGGGTGATCAACGCCAGTGCCAGCCGCGCCCGCTCTCCACCGGACAATTTGGCAACCTGGGTCGTTGCCTTGGGCCCCGAAAAGCCAAAGCGCCCCAGTTGCGCGCGAACGGCACCGGGGGTTGCCTCTTTCATCTGCCGCGTCATGTGTTCCAGAGGCGTATCGGCGCCATCCAGTTCTTCAACCTGATACTGGGTGAAGTATCCCACGCGCATCTTTCCGGATGCGCTAATCGACCCCTCCATCGCTGGCAGTTGCGCTGCGAGCAGGCGAGCAAGCGTCGTCTTGCCGTTGCCGTTGCGCCCGAGCAAGGCAATCCTGTCATCCGGATCAAGCCGCAGGTTCAGCCTTTGCAGAATCGGCTTGCCGGGAACATAGCCGACACTGGCCATGTCCAGCGTGACCAGCGGGGGCTTCAGCTCATCAGGGCTTGGGAAATCAAAGCTCAGTGAAGGGTCTTCGATCATCGCCAGAACCGGCTGCATCTTCGCGAGCGCCTTTGCGCGTGATTGCGCCTGCCGTGCCGTCGAGGCCCGCGCACTGTTGCGGGCAATATAATCCTGCAGTTTTGCGCGCTGTGCATCCTGCGCTGCCTTGGCAGCGGCAAGCTGGGCGGCCCGCTCGGCCCGCTGGCGCTCGAAACTGTCATATCCACCCGCGTAAAGTGTCGTCTGGCCACC
>CAYSCC010000097.1:0-6284 GCA_964429375.1 uncultured Chakrabartia sp. | reverse complement strand
CCCGGCAAGCAGATGGCGATCGACGCCGATCTCAACGCCGGCCTGATCTCGCCAGACGAAGCAAGGGCCCGCCGCCAGGAAGTCTCGACAGAAGCAGACTTCCACGGATCAATGGACGGTGCCTCGAAGTTTGTGAAGGGTGACGCAATTGCAGGGCTCCTGATCCTGTTCGTCAATATTTTTGGTGGCTTGGTGCTTGGAACCGTCAGCCACGGCCTGCCGATTGGTCAAGCGGCCGAAACCTATGTCCTGCTCGCGATTGGCGACGCCCTCGTCGCGCAGGTGCCGGCCTTGCTGCTGTCCATTGCCGCGGCGGCGATCGTCACGCGCGTATCCTCTCCGCTCGATCTATCGGGCCAGATCGGCAGCGAATTCGGCTCAGCGCGTGCTTGGGGGCCTGTGTCCGGCATCCTCTGCCTGCTCGGCCTGCTTCCCGGCATGCCGCATTTCCTGATCCTGTCTGCGGCTGCCGTCACCGGGGCCATCTGCTGGACGAGAATGCGTGCTGCCAAGGAAAGACGGGACTATGTTGCACCCATTGAGGATCCCGAGCCAGAGCACCTGATCCAGTGGCGCGATGTCAGCGATCCGGCACCGATCACGCTCGACATCGGATACGGCCTGATCGACATGGTTGATGACCGTCAGTCGGCACCACTGATGGCCAGGATCACCGGCATCCGGCGCCAGCTCTCGCGCGAGCTTGGTTTTGTTGTGCCCATGGTGCGGGTGAAGGATGACCTGTCCCTGCCAGCCAATGCCTACCGCATCGGGATCGCGGGCGTCACGACTGGGGAAGATGAGGCCTTTGCGCATCAGCTGCTCGCGCTTGATTCCGGTGATGGACTTGATCTGATCCCGGGACATGCGGTCAAGGATCCAAGTTTCGGGCTCGATGCCGTGTGGATTTCGCCGGAACGCAGGGCGGAAGCCGTCGTCGCCGGATATACCGTTGTCGACGCGTCCACCGTGATTGCAACCCATTTGAACGGGGTCATCTCCGGGTCTGCCGCCGAACTGTTCGGACTTGATGACAGCCAGGCCCTGGTCGATGCCCTGAAGGAAAGCTTCCCGCAGCTTGCCCAGGCACTGACGCCGCAACCCTATTCACTCGCGGCAATCACGACAATGTGCAGGGCCTTGCTGGCCGAACGCGTGCCCCTCAAGGATTTCCGCAGGGTGGCAGAAGCCATGATCGAGCTGTCCGGCCGTGACATGGATCAGGCAGCACTGCTGGAAGGCGTGCGCCAGAGGCTTGGCGCGCTGATCGTCCAGATGATCGTGCCCATGAAGATGCCTCTTCCGATCATCACCTTCGACCCCGAGCTCGAAAGCCTTCTGACCCAATCTGTCCGCACGGGCCCAAATTCAAGCTGGCCATTTGAGCCCGATCTGGCTGCACGGATCGTCTCTGCGGTGTCGGAAGCCGTCCAGCCACAACTGCTGGCCGCCAGAAGCTTCGCAATTGTCACATCACCAATCTGTCGGGCCGCACTGTCCCGCCTGCTGCGGGCCCAATTGTCGGAAATACCTGTCCTGTCCTTCCTCGAAATTCCCGAGACAAAGGCCGTCGAAGTGATTGCCATGATCGGCGCACAGCGCCCGCAAGCAGCGCTTGCACAGCGCGGTCCTGGCCAAGCCCCATTTGAAGCTGGAGAACAATAATGCTGCATCAAGAGGTCGTCCACGAGGCTTTGACCTATGGCCGCGCACCGGCGCTGCCAGACTGCGATACGCTGGTCAAAACGCATGCTTCGATGGTGCGCCGCATTGCCTGGCAGGTGCATTCCCGCATGTCATCCGCAATTGCCCTTGAAGACCTCATGCAGATCGGCCTGTTGTCCCTTGTTGAAGCTGCAAAGGGCTTCAAGGACCGCGGGGCAACCTTTGCCCCATATGCAACAACCCGCATTCGGGGAGCGATGATAGATCACCTGCGTCGCGAAGCACGCATGTGCCGGTCGGGCATGGTCAGCCGCCGCGAACTCATTCGCGTCCGCGACGAGCTGGAAAGCAAACTCCACCGGCGTGCCACGGATGCTGAGATGGCAGCAGCAATGGGCCTGGATGCCGAAAGCTACCACGCCAAGGTCGCTTCATCCCAGTCGCAGCAGCTTGATTCGATTGATGAAGTCTACTCGGACCACGACAGCTGGTTTGCAGATCTGACAGCCGGTGCCGACACGGAGCTTGAGGCAGCGGAGCTCCGCAAGGATCTGGCCGAATGCCTTGCACAGCTCGCCGAACGGGAAGCACTGGTCCTCCAGCTCTATTTTGTGGAAGAACTGAATCTGGACGAGATCGGCGAAGCGCTGGGTGTAGGCGCCGCACGTGTGTGCCAGATCAAGCGTTCTGCCTTGATGCGGATGCGCAAACTGATGGAGGATCGCCACGGCACGGGATCGCTCGGCGCCTGACTCCCATCGGCCTATCTTCGCCGAGACAAGGTCAAGGCACAGGACGCGCTGTCCGCTGGTCTTCCGTCAACATGCCGGGCATCAACATAAGTTACGACGGGTTCCTTGCCTTTGGCTGGCGCGTAGAGATAGGCATCAAGAATGCAGCTTGATGACGCAAACTGGAGCTTGCGCGCGTTCGCTTCGACAACATCCTGAACTGCGGGCCCGAACCTGGCCACAAGCGTTCGGGCATCATGACCCAGAACTCCGTCCGATGCCACGGCTCGCGCGGGCGGCACGACGATGGGTTGCGCTGTCTGTGCCCTGGGCACCGCAGCGCAGCCCACCAGAACAGCCAGCCCCGCTATCGTACTGTTACGCTTCATCATGCCCCGATGCAGGAGCCATGGTCCAGCTGTCAATCTCGCTTGCGGTGCGCCGTTCGCGCCGCTAGGCCACCCGCTTTGGGCCCAAAAGGGGAAAATTGCGCGTGACTGCAACGAGGCTGGATATTGTAGCGATCGGCAATGCCATCGTGGATGTGATCGCAACGGCAGAGGAAGACTTTCTGGCCGCTGAGCAGTTGGCGAAAGGATCGATGCAACTCATTAGCGCACAACGGGCAATTGAGCTGTATTCCAAAATGGGGCCGGGCCGGGAGATCAGTGGGGGTTCTGCGGCAAATACGGTCGCCGGAATGGCGTCGCTTGGCAGGCGCTGCGGATTCATTGGCCAGGTCGCGGATGATCAGCTCGGGAAGGTCTTCAGCCACGACATCAGGGCCATTGATGTGGCCTTTACCACGCCGGCCCGGGACGGTGAGCCGCCAACGGCGCAATGCCTGATCCTTGTCACGCCCGATGGTCAGCGGACGATGAACACATTTCTGGGCGCTTCGCAGTTTCTGCCGGTCACTGCCATTGACGGGGACATGATCGCAAACGCTGAAATCCTGTATCTAGAGGGATATCTTTGGGATCCTGCCGAACCGCGCGCTGCCATGAAGAGTGCAATCAGCATAGCCCGCAAGGCCGGGCGAAAGGTGGCCCTGACATTGTCTGACGCCTTTTGCATCGAACGGCACCGCGCCAGTTTTCTCGAACTGCTCGACAATGGCGAGATCGATATTCTCTTTGCCAATGAAGCAGAGATGCATTCCCTGATGGAATCGGATCATTTCGATGAAAGCGTGGCGGCAGTGGCAAGCAAGGTGCCGCTCCTTGTCGTCACGCGGGGCCCCGATGGAGCGCTGGCTGTCATGAATGGCGTACGGACGGATGTGCACGCCGAACCTGTTGACAAGGTGGTTGACACAACCGGCGCCGGAGACCTGTTTGCCGCAGGCTTTCTGGCTGGGCATGTGGAAGGCCGATCCGTTGCGGATAGCCTCAGAATGGGCGCGATCTGTGCGGCCGAAGTGATCTCGCACTACGGCCCGCGCCCGGAAGCTGACCTTTCGCAGCTGGTGCAGGCGAGACTAGGCTGACACCACACAAAAAGGGGAGGCCGAAACCTCCCCTTCCCACCCCCTCCAGGAACTGTGCAGGCTAGTCGACGACTGGTCCCGGCAACTCTGTCATTTCCGGCGCATCGATCGCAGGTTCGCCATGCTGAAGCTGCGAATTGTGCATGCCGTAGACAAAATACAGAATGACCATTGCCAGCGTGTACCAGCCAAAGAAAATCAGAACACGCGTTTCAACCGAGAAGATCAGGCCAATGCAGAACAGGATCCCCAGCACTGGCACAACCGGATAGAAAGGCACGCGATACCCTCTGGGAATATCGGGATGTGTCCGGCGCAGCCACATGACCGACACGCAGACAATCGCAAAGGCCGCAAGCGTACCGACCGATGTCATGTCACCCAGCGTATTGATGTCAAAAAAGCCCGCGGCAAGTGCAGTAATCAGGCCAACGAGAATGGTATTGATCCAAGGCGTCTTGAACCGGGGATGGATGGTCGAAAAGATACGCGGGAGCAAACCGTCGCGCGCCATCGTATAGAAAATGCGCGTCTGGCCATACATCAGAACCAGAACCACCGATGTCAGCCCGACAATGGCCCCGATCTTGATGATCTTGGCAAACCATGCCCATTGTGGCCCCAGTGCATCCACAGCCACTGCCACTGGATCAGGAACGTTGAGAACCTTGTAGTTGACCAGAAGGGTCAACACAATCGAGACAAGGATATACAGAATGGTGCAGACAAACAGGCTGCCAAGAAGGCCGAACGGCATGTCCTTCGCCGGATTTTTGGCTTCCTGACCGGCCGTCGAGACCGCCTCGAAGCCGATATAGGCGAAAAAGACGATCGACGCGGCCCGCATGATTCCGCTCCAGCCGAATTCGCCCTTTTCACCGGTCGCCTCGGGAATGAAAGGATCCCAGTTTGCTCTGAGCGTTTCGAAATGCTCGATCACGAACCAGCCACCGATAATGATGAAGGCAACAATGACGCTTGTCTTGATCGCGACAATGAAATTGTTGAATTTGGCGCTTTCGGAAACGCCCACGACAAGCAGGGACGCAAGTGCCATGCACACAAGAAATGCAGGCAGGTTGAAGACAGTGACGACCGGAACCCCATTTTCAAGGACCGGCTTCATTTCCGTGCCGCTCCCTTCCATCAGGGCATGCCCGGCAGGACCGGTCAACGCAGCAGGGATATGGATGCCATAGTCAGACAACAGGCTGACGACATACCCCGCCCACCCCACAGCAACCACGGATGCTGCAAGGCCATATTCCAGCAGGAGCAAAGCCCCCATGACCCAAGCAGCAAACTCGCCAACCGTTGTGTAACTGTAGGTGTAGGCAGAGCCTGATACCGGCAACGTCGAAGACAGTTCCGCATAGCAGAGCCCGGCAAGAGCGCATATGAAGCCAGCGACCAGGTATGAAATGACAACGGCGGGGCCTGCGTGAAGGGCGGCCGCATTGCCCGTACGAACAAAAATGCCGGCGCCGATGATGCACCCGATTCCGAGAAACAGCAGGTTCCAGGGCCCAAGCGTTCGCTTCAGTTCGCTGGTTTCTGATTCGCGCTGTACCTGCGCGACGCTCTTTCGAGCCATGATCCGTGCCATGAACCCGACTTGCTGTGTACTCGCCATTATCACTCCCTCTCGGACTCTTTGCGCGGGAACCTAGCCGCTAATCTCATCCACGCAACAAAATTGGCAATTGTGTAGTTTACAAACCCGCGCATATCCAAGCCATGTAGAGACCCGCTAGGAGCAGCAGGGCATTCGTTGACACAATTGACCAGAACAGGAATGGCTGGTTCGGACGATCAGCTTCTTGCCTGAAATAGTGCACAGCGACAATATGACCTCGCTTGAAGCCTACCCAAAGCTCATAGAACGCCCAACCAGCGATCAGCAACCCCAGACCGGTTGGGAATATCCAAATCAATCCGCCTTCTCCACCGACTTATGCTTCGCGATCTTCCGCCTTATCCAGACAGTCATTCCACCAGCGCACCATAAGAATCCAAATGCCCTGCCCACCCAGTTGTCGCTTGCAGCAACAGCCATAGCCGCTGCAATGATGTAAAAGATGGTCCAACTTTGCCACGGCTTCACCCCGCCTTCTCCACCGGCTTGTGCTTGGCGATCTTCTTCAACCGCTCTTTGAAGCGTTCTGGATCGTCATCTGTCTCAAGCTCCTTGGCAGCGGCCTTGAACTTGTCGAGTTGGGTTGGCGGTTTGGTCATGGTTTATCCGCCGTTCTTGTCGTGGGCGATTGCATTCTCTGAAAGCGCAGTCTCTGGGTTGAGGCTAAGCAAATGGCTGTTATACTAACTGCCCTCTGTGGCCCCGCCGATGGATCGGCCCCGAGAATGCCAATCTTGGGCGTGTGAGTTCGAGTCTCACCGGG
>CAYSCC010000096.1:0-6306 GCA_964429375.1 uncultured Chakrabartia sp. | reverse complement strand
TCTCCCGTGATCAGCGCGACAGCTGCATCCCCCTTGATCGATCTCACGCGATCGTAAACCTCTCGTGCAAGGAGCCGCAGAGGAAAGCCCATCATTCCACTCGAGTGGGCGCAGAGGCGTTCAATGGCGAGATGAGTTTTGCCCGTATTGGTCGGACCGAGAACCGCTTTGACCACGTCGCCTGACATGAGCTCAACATTGTGCGGCAGAGCGATTCCCGCAAGCGAAAGAATCGCAGAGCAGGGAATTCGCACGATTCGGCGCAAAATCGACTGAAATTTCGGCCTCTTAGTTTGACATTAACCATCCTCAGCCAGAAACACGCGCGACGTGTCGGTCTGTTGGCCGTGCCGTCTCGAGCCGGTTTCAAAGGGGGCGGTCGCCTTTTGTTTCAACGCAGCGAACATGGATTTGGCCATGGCGGTCTGACGCTGACGCTTGATGCTCGGCATGCTTTGTCTGTGGAGCGGGAAGGTTGGCTTGGCCGGCTTGACCGGCTGGTCGCTTGGGCATCCGGGATTGATTGGGTGCCGGATCTTGGCGCGAATGTCGGCTCAATCGAATGGTTTCGCGGGCTGTTCACCTGCACATTGCTGTGTCTGGTTCCGATCCTGATGCTTCCAGAGCTTCGACCCTTGCCTGTTGCCGTTCCCGCGCAGGCCGGACCAGAAGCCTGGGAAGAAACACGCGCGCAGACCTTTGCTCCCGCCGCATGGGGGGGCGATACCGGCAAACGGATGGCTGCAACAGATGCCGTGGTTGCACTGGCAAATGCCCCCGAAAGACCGACCTTGGACTTGACTGCCTCGCTTGGCCAGGGTGACGGATTTGCCCGCGTTCTGGAGCGGGCAGGCGTCGGCCAACAGGAAGCTCAACAGGTTGCCAGTCTCGTGTCAGGGGCAACATCGCTTGGCGAACTCAAGCCGGGCACTCAGATCAAGCTGACTCTTGGACGGCGCACGAGCAGGAATGTTGCTCGACCGCTCGATTTCATGACTTTCCGTGCCCGGCTGGACCTGGGACTTGTGCTCAAGCGCGAAGGGGCTGGCCTTACGCTCCAGAGAATACCTATCGCAGTGGACCGGACGCCGTTGCGCATTCAAGGTCTGGTTGGAGATAGCCTGTACCGCTCGGCACGGGCAGCGGGCGTTCCGGCAAGGGCAGTTGAAGCCTATATCCGCGCTATCGCATCCCGGGTTTCTCTGGGTCGGGATGTCAGCTCTGACGCCCGGTTCGACCTTATTGTCGAGCATGCAAAGGCAGCTACGGGCGAAACCGAGACTGGTGGCCTGCTTTATGCCGGCCTGTATCGGGGCGCGCGCAAGACCCAGCTTCTGCAATGGAACGTGGGTGGCCGAAGCGATTGGTATGAGGCATCGGGCGTCGGCCAGGTACGTGGGGCAGGGTTTGCCCGGCCCGTAGCCTACGCCCGAATCAGCTCGGGCTTCGGCATGCGCTTCCACCCCCTTTTGGGCTATACCCGCCTCCATAGGGGTGTGGACTATGCCGCGCCTTATGGCGCACCTATTCGAGCAGTGAGCGATGGCTTCGTTTCCAATGCCGGATGGGCGGGGGGCTATGGAAATCAGGTCAGGCTGTCCCATGCCAATCAGCTCGGAAGCAGCTATTCGCACATGAGCAGGATTGTCGTGAGCCCAGGCGCCAGAGTGTTGCAAGGGCAGGTAATCGGTTATGTCGGGTCCACGGGCCTGTCCACCGGGCCGCATTTGCATTTCGAAGTCTATCGGTCCGGACAGATCCTCAATCCCGCTTCAGTAAGCTTTGCCTCGACGTCACTCCTCAGTGGGCGAGAGTTGGCCCAGTTCAGGGAAAAGCTCGCTGCATTGCTCCGGCTCCCGGTGAATGGAAGCGAGGGCGCCGGTCAATCGGGCGCGCCAGATAAATTTTAGGACAACAGGGGCTGGACGTCAGCCCGCAATTCGCGCAAATGGCGCTCCGCACGTGCCGGCTTAGCTCAGATGGTAGAGCACCTGATTTGTAATCAGGGGGCCGCGGGTTCGATCCCTGCAGCCGGCACCAGCATCCGTTTGATGGCTTCGCCGTTGCTTGTCGCGTGAATTGCGCCTTGTTTGTCCCGCTTCTGTTCGGAAGGCTGCGGATCGCCGGACGGCATCTCCGAATCGAGATTGTGAAAACACTCCTTGATCCAGTCGATGGCATTGCGTTTTGCTTGTGACGACATGGATAGCCGGTTGAAGGACATCCAAAGATCGGACGTCACGAGCATTGGCAGGTCAAGCACTTCAACTTCGGGACAGGTCGTGTGCAGATATGCGGGCAGGGCGCCAATCCCGAAGCCCGATTTCACGGCCCGGAAGAGAATGCTGCTGGCATTCGTGCGTGCAGCGACCATCCGAACAGCCTGTTCACTGCCAAAGAGCCTGCGCATTGCGGTTTCATCAAGGCCATAGGAGTCTTGGACAACAAAGCGATGGCCTTCGAGGTCTTCCATGGACCTGGGCCTGCCAAACCGGTCAAGGTAAGTCTTGGCCGCACAGGGAAAGAAACGGATTGTCGCGAGCTTGCAGACGATGGTTTCGGGGTTGGTCGGTCTGGAAAAGCCGATACAGATGTCCCGCTCTGTCGAATGGATCCGGTCCTGATCCGCATCGCAATGGAACGAGACCTTGCCCTGGATGGCCTCCATGAGTCTGGGAAGCTCGGGCGCCAAGAGTATGTCCCCAACACCTTCGGTGCAACACAGCGAAAGAGTTGCCTGCCCCGGCGACAATGATGCGTCATTGCGTGGGACCAGTCGGCCAATCGCGGATTCCATTTCAAGAATGATGTCGAGCGCCGTCATGCCCTCAAGGCTCAGGGACAGGCCTTCGCGACTCCTTTGAAACAGTGTCATGCCCAGTGCCCTCTCGAGCCGATCAATCCGGGAGCGAATAGTGTTTACCGAGAGATTTTGCCTTGCAGCGGCTCTTCTGAAACTCCTCTCGGGAGCAATGGACTTGAAGAAGTTGAGATCGTCCCAGTTCAGCATTGCCAGCTCCAATCCATATTTCTTTCGCTGATTGAACACCATTCATGCGCGTTTGGATGCCGCTTGCACCCAGATAGGGGGATGCAGGGGAGAGGATTCGTTCTTCTTGGGTGCAACCAATTCCTGCCCTGCAAGCATAGTAGACCATGAGCTTGATCGGGTGTTTCAATTGATGGGCCTTGCAACTTTCCTGCTAATATCGATTCAGGAACTTTCCCTGTTTTCGGCCGTTGGCTTCTTTTTGATTTCCATTTCCGAATTGTTGATCGATTTTGTTGCTCTGCATGCACGAGTATTTAGCCGTGATCCCCGGGTGACAGGTAGTTGCGCAGCGACTTCCGACGTAGCGCGTTTTCCCGGCACTTTTGCGGTGTTTGTTCCGGCTTGGAGGGAATCAAATGTGATCGGGCAGATGCTCGATGCGGCCCTCGAATCCTATGCGAATGAAGACATCCATCTGTTCGTCGGCGTCTATCCAAATGACCCTGCAACCCGGAAGATTGTGCGGGCGCGCGTTGGACCAAGAATCAGCATGGTCGTGGTTGATCGTCGGGGCGGCACGACCAAGGCACACTGCCTGAACAACATCTATCGCGCGATGGTGAGTCAGGAAGCCATGGGTGAACGGCGATATTCCGGCGTGATCCTCCATGATGCGGAAGACGTAATCAACCGCCGGGAAATTGATGTTTTCCGCCGCAATGCTGCCAAATATGCGATGGTTCAGTTGCCGGTTTACCCGCTTCAGCATCCAGAGAGCCGCTGGATCAGTGGTCATTATTGCGACGAGTTTGCCGATGCACACAGCAGAGCCATGATCGCGCGCCAAGCCCTGGGCGCTGCCCTGCCGTCGGCAGGCGTGGGCTGCATGTTCAGGCGGGACCTGATTGATGCGTTCGCTCAGCGTGGCTGCGGCATGCCCTTTTCCGAAGGCAGCCTGACCGAGGATTATGAGATCGGCCTCAGACTGCGGGATCTGGGTTTTACATCTGCTTTCATCGTTGAAGCGGACGACTCGAAGACCGGCGTGGTTTGCACCCGGGCCTATTTTCCTCACAAGCTGTTTCCTGCGATCCGCCAGAAGGCGCGCTGGATGGCTGGAATCGGGCTTGAAGGCTGGGTACGTCTGGGCTGGGGGAATACTTGGCCCGAGGTCTGGATGCGGGCACGGGATCGCAGCGGCCTGATCTCAACGCTCCTCATTCTGGCAGCCTATCTTTCACTGATCGCTGCAATCCTGCTCTGGTACCTGCAACGGCAATCGGGTGCGACATTTTCCCTGCCCTCCGGAGCCCTGAGCTCGCTTCTTCATATCACACTGGCCATGGCTATTTGGCGGCTCCTGGTCCGGTCCTTGATGACATGGCGACGCTATGATCCTTTGGAATCTGCCTATGCCGTCCCCCGGCTGATCGTTGGCAACCTCATCAGCATTTGCGCAGCATGTCTTGCGATTCACATTCACCTGGCGGTCCAGATCACCGGCCGCGTGCTTTGGCAAAAGACAGAGCACATATTCCCTGAGTTCGCGTCATGAGGCAGATGCGCTTTCCAGCTATTGGCAATTTGGCGCTGTTGGGGTTCGGATGGGTCATAGTCCGGTCTGTGCTATTCGGACCTCCGGCATGGCTTGCCCCTGCGACAAGAATTTCATCCGCTGTGCCGTCGCCCAATGCTTCTGCCGAACAATGGGCCGCGGCTGGCGCCCCATCCCCCGTGACCCCGCGCACGCCAGACGCAGCCGCGCCGATCAAGCCGGCCTCACAACGCCATGACCCGAAATCGATCAGATTCGCGGACAACACTGCATTTCGGTGGCCCCAGGTCGATGGGATAACCGCCGAAAACCCGTCATTGGACAGGGCGA
The DNA here is from genome assembly GCA_964429375.1 of uncultured Chakrabartia sp. Taxonomy (GTDB): domain Bacteria; phylum Pseudomonadota; class Alphaproteobacteria; order Sphingomonadales; family Sphingomonadaceae; genus Aquisediminimonas. Next base: position 1,429 of record CAYSCC010000096.1, on the reverse strand, counting down.
AGCGGAGATCACAATCGAACCCGTCTGCAACTCCTGTTGCTGGAGAAAATCCGGGTGGGGCAGGGCCGGGCGTGCGAAAGCTGTCGGTTTCAGCGTATGCGCTTATTCGGCCAGGGGGTCCGATGGCTGGAATTGCGACCAATGGCCAGCTCGGAGGAAGCCAGGCCGGCGTTCGTGTGCAACGCTCGCTAGTGCGTTCGGGGCGATTCCTGCTTTCGGCGAATGGCCGGTTTTCCGCTCCAATTGAGCAGTCCATCGGAAAGGAAGCAGGGTTTGGGCTGGCCATTCGGCGATCGGGTCGCGTGCCGGCCGAGTTTCTCGTCGAGCGACGCGCCGCATTGGACAAGGGAGCTCGCAATGCTGTTGCTGTGCTGTTTGCGACAGGCATTGATGATTTTCGCTTGCCCGGCAAAATTCGCGTTTCGGCTTATGGGCAGGCGGGTGTGGTTGGCCTCAAGAACCGCGACAAATTTGTGGACGGGGCGGTGCGCGCAGAGCGCGGGCTCCTGACATTGGGGCGGGCCGACATTCGCCTTGGCGCTGTTGTTGCCGGAGCAAGTCAACCTGGCGTGTCTCGCTTGGACCTTGGTCCTTCATTGTCGGGTCGCTTCAGAGTCGCTGGAACGTCCGTTCGGGTGGCAACCGAATGGAGAGAGAGAATTGCGGGCAATGCGCAGCCGGGGTCGGGGCCGACAGTCACGCTTGGTTTTGATTACTGAATGACCGGCCGCAAAAGTGTGATCTTCGCCTTGCCATGAGTCCGTTCGGCTTCGATCTCGAAGCCCGGCACCTGAACGGCTTCCGTTTTCCCGGTCTCGATACTGATCAAGGCAGCAGGTGCAATCCAGCCAAGCCGTTGGCAACGGTCAAGTGCGACCTGCGCTGCTCCGGTTCCATAGGGCGGATCCATCAGAACCAGGTCGTAAGGCTCGCTCGCCTGTGGAAGGGAGGTTGCAGACTGCGCGCGGATGTCTGCTCTGGCCTTCAGGGTTTCAATGTTCGAACGCAGGGCATCAAGGGCCTGCCGATCCTGCTCCACGAACGTGCAGACGCCCGCCCCACGCGATAATGCTTCGAGTCCGAGGGCCCCGGAGCCGGAAAAGAGATCGAGAACCCGCAGGCCTTCGAAGCTTCCAAGGCGACTGTGGAGCATCGAAAAAAGGGCTTCGCGCGTCCTGTCCGAGGTCGGTCGCGTCGTATCACCCTTGGGCGAGACAAGCGTTCGGCCCCTCCATTGTCCGGCAATGATTCTCAAAGCGACTTCCTGAAACTAACCAACTCGTGCTGCTTGATTTCATCGACACCACCGGCGGGCAAATCCCCCAGCACAAACGGCCCATAGCTCGACCGAATAATGCGGGAGACCTTGAGAACAAAATGTTCCAGCACGCGCCTGACCTCACGATTCTTGCCTTCGGTAAGGGCAAGT
>CAYSCC010000095.1:0-6339 GCA_964429375.1 uncultured Chakrabartia sp. | reverse complement strand
CATCCCCGATCGGGAACAAAACCCAAAATTCGGACAAAAGCTCGATTTCCTTGGCCGCATGATCAACTGGTCCTCTGGCCTGACGGATCCGACGATCCTGACAGGCGATTTCAATATTGCTCCGCTGGAATCGGACGTCTGGAGCCACAAGTCCCTTATCGACGTGGTCAGTCATACCCCGATTGAAGTGGAGACGCTCGCCCGACTGCAGCAGAGCCACGATTGGGTTGATTTGGGGCGCCATTTCGTGCCGGCGCCCGAACGACTCTATACCTGGTGGAGCTACAGGGCGAAGGATTGGGCTGCATCAGATCGTGGCCGTCGGCTGGATCACATGTGGGTGTCCCCTTCGTTGCGTGAGGCGGCAATCGGACATGAAGTGCATGAAGCCTGTCGCGACTGGGACAAGCCCTCGGACCATATCCCCATTGTGACAGAGTTTTCATTTTGATTGACCCACGCGCCACGGCCCGTGCCATTGATGCCCTGCGTCGCGGCTGGCCGGTCACGATTGACGAGACGATTTCGGTCCTTGCCATCGAAAGCGCGGACAGCCTTCGCCTTGAATCGTTCGATCCGAACGCGACGGCGGACATTCTCATTTCGTCAAGCCGAGCCGTGACCCTCAAGCTGGCGAACCAACGTGCCGCCGCGACGATGGGCGAGCCGGTTGTGATTGAACGGACGTCATGGCTTGATCTGGCGGCGGCCGTCGCGCTCGCCGATCCGGCGACGGACCTTGCAAACCCTTTAATGGGGCCATTTTCAGCCTGTGATGTCAGACATCCGGATGCATGTCTGGCCGCGCTGGACCTTGCAAGGCATGCAGGATTGTTGCCTGCATTTTTCGTTCTTGACGGCATTGTCGATGGCGCAGAACGAGTGACTGCAGAGTCTGTCCGCAACTGGGATGAGCCCGAGCGTCTTGCGATTGCCACGCGCGCACGGCTCCCTGTTGCGGCGAGCGACAAGGCGGAACTCGTTGCCTTTCGAAGCCCGGAAATGGCGGGCGAGCATGTTGCGCTTGTCATTGGCCAGCCCAATGGTGATCCGCCGCTGGTCAGGCTTCACAGCGAATGCCTGACGGGTGATGTGCTTGGAAGCCTGAAATGTGATTGCGGCCCGCAGTTGGATGCCGCGCTTCGCCTGATTGCCGCGGCGGGCTGGGGTATCCTGCTCTACCTGCGCCAGGAAGGGCGCGGGATCGGCCTGATCAACAAGCTGCGCGCCTATCAGTTGCAGGATCAGGGCTTTGACACGGTTGATGCAAACCTGCGCCTTGGATTTGCAGTGGATTCAAGGGACTTCGGAGTTGCGGCGCGGATGCTCAAGCTGCTCGGGCAGACGCAGGTCCGGCTCCTGACCAATAACCCGGAAAAAGTCGCCGGACTGGAATCCTCTGGGATCAAGGTAGTGGAACGTGTTCCCCACCAGCTTCCGTCGAATCCTCACAATGAACGCTATCTCGCCACGAAGCGGGACAGGACGGGCCACCAGCTCTAGTGCGGCGATCCGCGTGCGCCGAACAGCGCGCTGCCAATGCGAACATGCGTGGCCCCCAGCATGACGGCAGTTTCAAAGTCTGCGGTCATGCCCATGCTGAGCGCGTCAAATCCGTTCTCGCGAGCAAGTTTGGCGAGGAGCGCAAAATAGGGCGCTGCCTCCACGCCTTCAGGAGGAACGGCCATCAGCCCCTTCACGTTCAGCCCCGCTGCGCGCGCCAGCGTTGCGAGATCCGGCAGGTCAGCAAGACTGCAGCCCCCTTTTTGCGGTTCATCCCCGATGTTGACCTGGATAAAAAAGGATGGATGTCTACCCGTCTTGATCTGTGCCCGTGCAAGCGCGGTGACGAGCGATGGCCGGTCCACCGAATGAATGATGTCGAACAATGCAACGGCTTCATCCGCCTTGTTTGATTGAAGCTGCCCGACGAAGTGAAGTTCAATGTCGGGAAACTCTTCGCGCAGTGCAGGCCATTTCCCATAGGCCTCCTGCACTCTGTTTTCGCCAAAGCAACGATGGCCCAATGCGATGAGCGGCCGGATTGCCTCTGCGTCTTGCGTCTTGGAAATGGCAATCAACGTAACGTCGTTCGGGGAGCGGCCCGCCAGCCTGGCTGCCCGTTCGATGCCTGATACGACCTTCGCCAACCGGGCCTTTGCGTCTTCGCTCATTCAACCGCTATAGGTACAGAGATGCCAAAGCGCCACTCTCTCTGCCAAAGGTGCGTGTTTCCGCGGGTCTGGCTAATGACGGACGAACGTATGGGCGATGCCCTGATGCCTGCGCTCCGCCGACTACCCAAGGGATCCGGGGTGGTTTTCCGACATTACAGCCTTGCACCTGCGGAAAGGGAAAGCCTGTTCCGGGCAGTCAGAAGGATTGCGCGGGCCCGCAGATTCTGTCTTCTTGCCGGCGGGCCGGGGGGGAGTCATGGGCGTCATGCGGGGGCCGTGACAGCACCCGTGCATACCATCCGGGAACGGATCCAGGCTGAACGCATGGGGGCAAGGCTCATTTTTGTCTCACCCGTCTTCCCGACAGCATCGCATCCGGGCGCGCGTGCTCTGGGTCGATCCCGGTTCGGGTTTCTGATCAGGGGAAGCCAGGTCCCGGTCATCGCGCTCGGCGGCATGACGTGCAGACGGGCACGGTCACTTGCGGCCTTCAATATTCATGGTTGGGCCGCGATCAGCAGCCTGACGGATCAGAACCGGAAGGCGGTTCCAACATAGATGGCCTGACTGTCCCGACGATTGTCGGCCAGTGGCTCAAGCCTGTTCCGTTCGGAACGATACCGGACACCGGCTGTAACATCGAGGTTGCGCGTCAGGCGATAAGCGCCGCCCACATCCAGCGAGACACTTTCGTTGCCAGAAATCGTCCGGGGCGCAGTTCCGGTTGGGCGGTCAGCAGCCACCTGCAGGCGCGTGCTCCATCTGCGTGCATTGTAACTAAGGGCAAGATCGGCAGCCTCGCGGCCACCTGGCATTGCACCACTATCGATTCGCGTCACATCACCAGAAAGGGCAAAGCGCTTCCAGCCCACACCAACGCCAAGGCTATACGCAACCGGCGCAATACCAAGCGTGGCTGGCGTACCAGCGGCGATCCGATCCGATTCACTCGGTGTCGCGCCCGTCCTTGCCCGAACCGCGACTGTTACGGCCCGGTTCCGGTTGCTCACCGCGGCGGGTGTGAACCGAAAGCCCGTTCCGTTAAATCCGCTCCGCGCGAGCGCGGCAGCAAGGACCGGATCCGCCGCAACCGGCGTGTAACTGCCAATTCCCGTGCGAGGCGCCCCACTGGTGAACCGCTTGGACAGGATGCTGTTTGCCGATGCCCCGATCGCAGGCGCGCCAGCAAGCGCGGCAGCGCACAGGGCGCCCGCGAGACTTGCCAATATGGTTGCGCGTCGGTTCATCTTCGAGAATCAAACTCCTACCTGATGTGCGCTAGCACAGATTCATTCAGGATGCACAGATGTTTGAGTCACTTTGTTGCAAGCTGTTGCAAGAGCTCAACACTCTGGTGCGGTCTCGGCGCTTGCGGGATGGCAAAACCGGCCTATAAGGCGCGCGAGTGACGTTTTTCCAAGGATAGTTTGCCATGTCGAGGCCCCTCCCAATAGTTGCCGCATTCGCGATCGGATTGGCCCTGTCCGGCTGCGGCCTCATGGGAAAAAGCAAGCCGTCAGCAGCAGCAAAGGGCGATATCGCGGCATCCCGCGTGACCACCATCGGGGTGAACGCTTATCTCTGGCGCGCCGCACTGGATACCATTTCCTTCATGCCGCTCATCCAGGCTGATGCCAATGGCGGCGTGATCGTGACGGATTGGTATGCAAACCCGGCCTCTCCCAATGAGCGGATCAAGGTGACCATTTCGATTCTCGACAAGGACCTGCGGGCCGATGCCCTTCGCGTGGCCGCATCGCGACAGGTTGCTCAGGGCGGTGGTTGGGTTGATGCGCCAGTTCAGGCGGCGACAGTCCAGAAGCTGGAGGAAATTATCCTTACCAAGGCGCGCGACCTTCGCCGGAGCGCCATTGCCGGATAATGTCCCAGTCCCGCTTCAATCCCTTCAAGGCTGACGCGCACTGGCAGAAAATCTGGGAGGAAAACGGCCTGTTCGTCGCACCGTCCGCAGATGTCCTTGCTGCCAGTGACAAGCCGAAAGCCTATGTCCTTGAGATGTTCCCCTATCCATCGGGGCGCGTCCATATGGGGCATGTCCGCAACTATACGATGGGCGACGTTCTGGCCCGTTACAAGGCGATGACGGGGCATGCCGTGCTGCACCCCATGGGATGGGATGCGTTTGGCATGCCGGCAGAAAATGCCGCGATGGAAAAGAAGGTCCATCCCGGCGGCTGGACGCGCGACAATATCGCGGCAATGAAGGCGCAGCTGAAGCGGCTTGGTCTGGCGATTGACTGGACCCGCGAACTGGCAACCTGCGAACCGGACTATTACGGCCATGAGCAGGCCCTGTTCCTTGATCTGCTCAAGGCAGGACTGGTTTATCGCAAGGAAAGCTTCGTAAACTGGGATCCGGTCGACATGACGGTTCTCGCCAATGAGCAGGTCATAGACGGACGTGGCTGGCGTTCTGGCGCGCTTGTCGAAAAGAAGAAGCTCAACCAGTGGTTCCTGAAAATCACCGCTTTTGCCGACGACCTTCTTGAAGGGCTGGACACTCTAGACCAGTGGCCGGACAAGGTTCGCCTGATGCAGGAAAACTGGATTGGAAAATCCAAGGGTTTGCGCTGCACATTCAACCTCGTCGATTCAGCCGAGGGTATTGATGTCTTTACCACCCGGCCGGACACGATGTTCGGGGCAAGTTTTGTGGCCATTGCGGCCGATCATCCGCTGTCCCTGGACCTTGCATCCAATGCTCCGGACCTGCAGGCTTTCATTGAGGATTGTCGCAAAGGCGGGACGACGGCCGCGGATATCGAAACGGCCGAGAAAAAGGGCTTCAACACGGGAATTTCCGTTGAGCATCCCCTTGATCCGCATTGGCACCTGCCGGTCTATGTCGCCAATTTCGTCCTGATGGACTATGGCACAGGCGCGATCTTCGGGTGCCCCGCGCATGACCAGCGCGACCTGGATTTCGCCCGAAAATACGGGCTCAGCGTGACCCGCGTCGTTGCCGAAGGTGAGCATGACGATCCTGTGTTTGAAGGCGATACAGCCTATGCAGGACCGGGCCGCATCGTGAATTCGCACTTCCTGAATGGCATGAGCGTTGATGAGGCCAAGGCCGCAGTCATTGCACGGGCTGAGCATGAGGGATGGGGCGAAGGGAAGACGCAATATCGCCTGCGCGACTGGGGCGTCTCCCGCCAGCGCTATTGGGGTACGCCAATCCCGATCATTCACTGCGAATTCTGCGGCGCCTTGCCTGTTCCGCGATCACAACTTCCTGTTGAACTGCCGGAAGACGTGAGTTTTGACATCCCGGGCAATCCCCTTGATCGCCACCCGACGTGGAAGAATGTTGCATGCCCCAATTGCGGTGAGCCTGCACAGCGAGAGACGGATACGCTCGATACATTTGTGGACTCAAGCTGGTACTTCATTCGCTTTGCCAGCCAACCCAAGGACAAGCCGTTTGATCGTGCAGAGGCCGAACAGTGGCTGCCGGTTGGCCAGTATATTGGCGGTGTCGAGCATGCGATCCTGCACTTGCTGTATGCTCGCTTCTGGACACGGGCGCTGCGCCACATGGGCCAGCTGGACATCGCAGAACCGTTCAGGGGTCTGTTTACCCAGGGCATGGTCACCCACGAAACCTACAAATCTGCTGACGGCCGCTGGCTCTCTCCTGCTGATGTGAAGCAGGTCGGGGGGGGATATGTCACGCTTGATGGCGCGCCGGTGACGCTCGGCCGCATCGAGAAAATGTCGAAGTCCAAGAAGAACGTCGTCGATCCCGATCCGATGTTTGACCAATATGGCGCAGATGCCGTCCGCTGGTTCATGCTGTCTGACAGTCCGCCAGAGCGTGATCTGGAATGGTCGGAAGCGGGAATTGAAGGCACGTGGCGTTTCGTCAATCGCATCTGGCGCCTGTTCGACAGCCATGATGCCGGTTGCAAGGGAGAGGGCCCCGGCCTGGTCAAGCTCCTGCACAGGGCGATCGCCGGAGTTGCTGCCGATATCGAGGCGCTGACCTTCAACAAGGCGGTCGCCAAAGTTCACGAACTGGTCAATGCCATCGAAAAGGCCGCCCCCAGCGCCGATCGCAGTACGGCAATCCTGACACTGGCTCGGCTGATTTCGCCAATGCTCCCCCATCTTGCCGAAGAGGGCTGGGCGCATATGGGCG
>CAYSCC010000094.1:0-6378 GCA_964429375.1 uncultured Chakrabartia sp. | reverse complement strand
TGAAGCGGGTGCTGATTCTGGCGAGCGAAGTCGATCACCTGAGTGACTTTTGTTTCGGCAACCTCGTAGGAGAAAATGCCACAAACACCGACCCCCTTCTGGTGGACATGCAGCATGACCCGGGTCGCGTCTTCCATGTTCATTTTGAAGAAGCGCTGCAGGCACAGGACGACGAATTCCATTGGGGTATAATCGTCATTGAGCATCAGCACCTTGTACGGTGTTGGCTTCTTCGTCTTGGCGCGGGTGCGCGTTGCAATGCCGAGGCCCGTTCCCTCGTCACCGTCGCGCCGCTCGGCCATCGCCTGAATCAGGATGCGTGTTTCGCTCATTGCATGCAGAATATGGTATCCTGACCCATGAGGGCAAGACAGGATTGAGGCAAATCAGCGTAAACAGGGTACAAAGAAATGGCCGCCACGGTTTCCCATGGCGGCCATCACTTGTTCTTGAGGCTGGGCTTATGCAGCCATGCGGGTCTTGATCTCTTCCGCAGCAACCGAATAGCGGCTCTGGATGGGCTGGAAGATCTCGCCGACAAGCTTGAGATAGCGCTCGCTCGACTTCGACATTTCAGCAACTGCGCCGTCGAACTGGCTACGTGCAAAATCGCCCTGGAGCTTGAAGAGCTCTGTCGGCGACTTCACGGCAGCGGCCGACTTCACAAAGGCAGACGTCGCTTCGAAGTTCTTGCGGCCGAATTCCGCTGCAGCTTGTGCTGCCGACTGCGTTCCCTTTGCAGCGATCTTTGCTGATTCGACGAACGCTTCAAGATTGGCCTTGTTGAACTCTGTTGCGTCCTTCGCGAAGGTGCCAGCCTTTTCAAAGGCGGCCTTGGCGCGGGTGTTGACGTCCTTGAATGCTTCCGTGGCCTTCTCGCCGAACTCGGCAGCTGCCTTCTTCATCGTGTCTTCAACCTGCTTCACTGTATCGGTCATCGTCTTCAATCCTTTCGGTGCGGCAACCTTTGCCGCCTTAGCTGATGGGGTACGTTTTGCGCTGGCTGCCTTGGGGGCAGCGACCTTCTTCGTCTTGGCTGCCGACTTTGCAGGGGCCTTGGAAACAGTCTTCCGGGCAGCCACAACTGGTTTGGCGTCCACCTTGGGTTCGGCGGCAACGGGCGTGACGACAGGCTTTGCCTCGGCCACTGGTGCTACGACCAAAACTTCGGGCGTCACTGCATTCGCCGGGGCAACAGCTCCGGTGTCTGTTTCAGTTGTCTTGTCGGCGGATACGCTGGCCATTTCGAACTCCAAAGAACTTATGTTGCACTGCACAATAGTGTTTCGAATCGGGAATTGCAAGCATTTTTTGTGCAGTGCAACATTTTGGTTCTCTGGGACGCTAACCCACGAACATGACAGGCAGATGACCTAATCTCTTGCTGCCCATTCCTCGGCGAGGATCGAAAAGACCACGGTGTTGCGGACATGCCCTGTCCAGGTAATCCGTTCCGCCCGTAACACGCCTTCCTTCACGGCGCCGAGCTTGAGAACTGCGGCCTGTGAACGGCCATTGCGTTCGTCGACCCTGAACTCGACCCTGCGGACGCCACAGCCAAAGGCCCGGTCAAGCAGCAGTTTCTTGATCCGGCCATTGAGGCCGGTGCCCCGCGTTGCAGGCGCGATGTATGTGCCGCCGATTTCGACCGCCTGCCGGTCCAGGGCAAAATTGAGATAGCCGGACATGCCAACAACAACCCCATCGACGATGAGGGCAAAGGGGCGGCGGTCCGGATTTGAAAGGATCGCGTCGAAGGCGGGGTCAAAGGAGGCGCCCGTCATGTTTGCCGGATAGATGTGCCATATTTCCGCATCGGCGGCACAGGCAGCGCGCAGGCCTTCGCGATGAATCTCGGAAAGTTGTTCGAGGCGAATTTCGCCCTCATTCATTGGTGACAGCAATGCATCAAAATCGATCATGGCTGCCGTCCCGTGCCTTCCCGGATCAGCCTGCGCTGCCCAGATCCCGTGCAACTCCCGGCGCACGCAAGAGCTGGTCAATATGCCGGCCCTCATCAAAACTTTCATCGGCAACGAATTTCAGCTTGGCCGCATATTTTTGCCGCACCCGTGCCGCCACTTCGCGCTGCAGAAAGGCCGTGTTGGTTCTGAGCGCCTTGATGACGGCCTCTTCATCTCTGCCAAGTAACGGCTTCACAAAAACCGTGGCATGGCGAAGGTCTGGAGACATGCGGACTTCCGTGACCGAGACCGGGTGGCTGGCGAGCACATCGTCGTGCACTTCGCCCCGCATCAGGATTTCGGACAGGACATGACGCACCTGCTCGCCCACGCGTAGCACGCGGACGGAACGGGATTCATTGGCGTTCGCGCTCACAGCGTCCGTTCGCGTTCCTCGACCTCGAAGGTTTCGAGGAAGTCACCCGGCATGATGTCAGTCGTCGCCTCCAGAGTCACACCGCATTCAAGGCCGGCGCGCACTTCGGGGACATCGTCCTTAAAGCGGCGGAGCGAGGCAATCGATCCATTGTAGATGATGACGTCGTCGCGCGTAACGCGGGCCCGAAGCGCCTTGCGGATATAGCCCTCGGTTACAAGCAGACCCGCTGCCTTGCCATGCTTGCCAGCCGGGAAGACCTCTCGGATTTCCGCACGGCCGACAACTGTCTCGAAATATTCCGGGCCAAGTTGGCCAGCCATTCCGGCACGAATATCGTCCAGCAAGTCATAGATGACGTCGTAGTATTTGAGCGCGACACCACTCTTCTCGGCAATTTCGCGCGCCTTTGCATTGGCACGGACATTGAAGCCGATAATGGGCGCACCAGACGCCCTTGCCAGCGTCACGTCGCTTTCCGTGATGCCCCCCACACCCGAATGAAGCACGCGTGCGCGAATATCCTGATTTGAAATCTTGGCCAGGCTTCCAACAATGGCTTCCACCGTCCCCTGCACATCACCTTTGATGACAAGGGGATATTCCTGTGCCTGTTTTTCCTTCAGGGCAGAAAACATCGATTCAAGGCTGGCTGGGCCGGATCCGGTGCGCTTCTTCGTGGCTTCGCCAGCACGATACGATGCAACTTCGCGCGCGCGGGCTTCGCTTTCGACGACCGACAAGGTGTCTCCCGCCGAAGGGACGCCACTCAGGCCAAGCACTTCAACGGGCAGGGACGGACCGGCTTCGGCAATCTGCTGGCCCTTGTCATTCACCATCGCGCGTACACGGCCGCTTTCGGCGCCGACAACGAAGATATCACCTGTCTTCAAGGTTCCGCGTTGAACCAGGATCGTCGCAACCGGGCCGCGCCCCTTGTCCAGCTTGGCTTCAACGACCTTGCCCTCCGCAGGGCGATCCGGGTTGGCCTTGAGTTCAGACAGTTCAGCCTGAAGCTGGATCTTTTCGATAAGGGAATCGAGGCCCTGCTTGGTCTTCGCAGACACCTCGACTTCCTGAACGTCACCAGACAGGGATTCGACAATCACTTCATACTGAAGCAGTTGCTCACGAACCTTCTGCGGATCGGCCTCATGCTTGTCGATCTTGGTGATCGCCACGATCATGGGAACGCCTGCGGCCTTCACATGGTTGATCGCCTCGACGGTCTGTGGCTTGGGACCATCATCGGCAGCGACAACGATGACGACAAGATCGGTGAAATTGGCCCCGCGCGCCCGCATTTCGGTGAAGGCCTCGTGGCCCGGCGTGTCGAGGAAGGTGATCTTGGATTTGTCCTTCATCGTCAGCTGATAGGCGCCGATGTGTTGCGTGATGCCGCCTGCTTCACCCGCAACCACGTCTGTGCCGCGCAGCGCGTCCAGCAGAGATGTCTTGCCATGGTCAACATGGCCCATGATCGTCACCACCGGCGGACGCGGCTTGAGCGTTTCCGGCGCATCCACATCCTCGTCATGGACAATGTCGATATCGGCATCGGACACGCGCGTGATGTTGTGGCCGAATTCAGTCACCAGCAGTTCGGCTGTGTCCTGATCGATGGTCTGGGTCAGCGTGACAGGCATGCCCATCTTGAACAGGGCTTTCACCAGATCAGCGCCGCGTTCCGCCATGCGGTTGGCAAGTTCCTGCACCGTAATGGCTTCGGGAACACTGACGTCGCGGATCTGCTTGATTGCCGGGCCACCTTGCATGTGGCTGCGCTTCTCCTTTTCCCGAGCGCGCTTCAACGCGGCCAGGGAACGGGCGCGTGCGCCTTCGCCATCATCCAGCGCCCGGCTCACGGTCAACTTGCCGGACTGTCTCCGATCATCCACGCCGCGACCGCGCGCCGGACGTTCCGGCTCGCGCCGCGGTGGTGCGCCGGCGCCATGGCGGCGCGGGCGATCATCGTCGTCTGCGATCGGGGCGGCAGGAGCCACCGGTTCAGGGCTGCTGGCCTCGCGTTCCGCTGCAGCTGCTGCCTGTCGGGCTTCTTCCTCCAGCGCGAGCCGTGCGGCCTCGACAGCGGCTTCTTCTGCCTTGCGGTTTTCTTCAGCCCGGCGCTTTTCGTCCTCGGAAATTTGCTGCTTGGCCTGCTCCTCGCGACGACGTGCGCCTTCCAGCGCGGCCATGCGGGCTTCCTCTGCTTCGCGAAGCAGCTTTTCCTGGAGCTCCTTGCGCGAAAGCTGCGGTTCGGCCGACGCCTTTGGTGGCGCCGCAGGCGCAGGTGGTGGGGGCGGGGGTGCAGCTTCGACCTTCGGCTGGGCCACGGGCGCAGCCTCGGCCTCGCCGGGCTTGCCCAAGATGCGGCGGCGCTTCACTTCCACGACGACAGTGTTCTGCCGTCCATGGCTGAAGCTCTGCTTCACCTGGCCAGTCTCGACTGTCCGCTTGATTCCAAGCGGTGCGCGCATTCCCAGTTTCGGCTTTTCAGTGTCGCTCATCGATTAACCCAACTACCCTTCAATCCAAGACTGCGCCGCGCGCCTGTGAACCTTGCGAACGCGTTTCGCAAGGTAAAGCGCTCAAACCGCGCCCGATAAATCCGTGCCAGCGATCCAACGTCGCAGAGATACGAGCTGCTGCAGCCCGATCCGTCACTGCGAGATGGACCACATTTTCCCGCCCCAACGCTTTTGACAATATAGTGCGGTTTGCCGGCAGAACCAACCCTGCAAGGGCAGATCCTTCCAAAGCGGATCCGACTCGCCAGGCTTGATCAAGCTTTTTGCGCCCGTCCTCGCCCGCATCGCTCGCATGCATCAGCAAAAGCACCTGGCCCTTGCGCGCAGCATCAGAGATCCGGTCCGATCCCGTTACGAGCGCGCCTGACCGGGCCTCAAGGCCAAGGCGATCCAGCGTTGCACGTTCAAGAGCCGCTTCGATCCTCGCGCCCAGATCGGCAGGCACGTGAATGGCGCTTGTCTTGAAGGCCCTGAAAAGCGCGGACTTGAGCTTTCCCTTCGACAGGGCCGAATCGAGGTCTGTCCGATTGACGCCAATCCACGCTCCCCGACCCGGCGCTCGCGCCCTGATATCGGGTGCGACGTTGCCATCAGGGCCAAGGGCCAGCCGGATCAAGCCCGCCTTGGGCGCACGATCTCCGCTGATTATGCAGCGGCGTTCGGGTTCATGCGCCGGCTCATGCTGGGGTGACCGCATCCGCGTCTCCCTCTTCTTCGAACCAGTGCGCGCGCGCGGCCATGATGATCTCGTTACCCTGTTCTTCGCTCAGGTTGTATTCGGCCAACACGCCTCCCTTGGGTTCGGCAGAACCAGCCTTGCGGCGCGGGTCCACCCGCTTTTTCTGGATCAGTTCATCCGTTGCAAGATCGGCGAGATCATCAAGCGTCTTGATGCCCGCCTTGCCAAGGGTCACAAGCATTGCTTCTGTCAGGTGGGGCATTTCGGCAATCGCATCTTCGACGCCGAGTTCACGGCGCAGGGTGCGATTGGCCTCTTCGCGGCGATCCAGTGCTTCCTGAGCGCGGCTCTGGAGTTCGGCGGCCAGTTCTTCATCGAAGCCTTCGATCCCGGCCAGTTCGTCAACACCGACATAGGCCACTTCCTCAAGAGCGCCAAAGCCTTCAGCCACGAGCAACTGCGCAAGCGTTTCATCAACGTCCAACTCGGTCTGGAACATTTCGGAATTCTCGACAAATTCGCGCTGGCGCTTTTCGCTTGCGTCAGTCTCGGTCATGATGTCGATTGCCGAGTTCGTCAGTTGAGACGCCAGACGGACATTCTGGCCACGTCTACCAATGGCGAGGCTCAGCTGATCATCAGGCACAACGACTTCGATCCGCCCCTCTTCCTCGTCGATGACGACACGGCTGACGGTTGCAGGCTGAAGGGCATTGACGACGAATGTGGCCGTATCCTCGCTCCAGGGAATGATGTCGATCTTTTCGCCCTGCATTTCCTGCACCACGGCCTGCACGCGGCTGCCCTTCATGCCGACGCACGCGCCGACGG
>CAYSCC010000093.1:0-6380 GCA_964429375.1 uncultured Chakrabartia sp. | reverse complement strand
GATGGCCGGGCCTCTCGCTCGCGATCGTCAGACCATAAAGCTGCCGCGACAGCCCCACTGCAAAATCACAGATGTCGATCATTTCCTGGACTTCACCCAGGCCTTCGGACAGCGGCTTGCCGCATTCCAGCGTAACAAGGCGTCCCAGCGGTTCCTTATATTCTCGCAACAAGAGCCCGAGTATGCGGACGAGTTCGCCCCTTCGCGGTGCCGGAACCAGTCTCCAGCTCAGGAATGCGTCCCTTGCCATGGCGATCGACGCCTCGGCATCTGCCCGCGTGGTCAAGCCAACACTTCCTGCGGGAAAGCCGTCAATCGGGCTCCGCACCTCAAGCTCGCCATGCAGCGAAACTCCAAAGAAAGATGCCAGTTCGGCGATCTCCTCAGCAGGGGCCTTCATTTGTCGCTGGCCTTCCCGTTGGAGTCTGCCTGATCATCCACCTGGCCTGATGCCTCTTCTCTTCGGGCGTCCGCCTCGATTTGTCGGATCAGCTGATCGGTCGTTGCATTGGCGGCGCGCTCGAGCGATTCTGCCTGATTTGCAATTGCAGCCTCATCCGTTTCCAGTGCACGGCTGCCGCATGCTGACAGCGACAAGCCGAGCGCGACTGCTGTTGTTGCCGCAACATAGGCTGCGGGATTTCGGGTCTGGAGGATTGATCCCTTGCGCAAGAATTTCATGTTTGCTGGCTAACCCTTTGCTGCACGTTTGCCAATGGGCTGGCACTTCGCTAGGGAGCCGCGAAATCCTGCAATTCGTCCCGAAAGACCGACCAATGGCCGTACAATATTCCTTTGTCATGAAGGGCCTGACAAAAACCTTCCCCGGTGCGCCGAAGCCTGTTCTCAACAATATTCACCTGCAGTTCCTGCCCGGCACCAAGATTGCCATCATTGGTGTGAACGGCGCCGGCAAGTCGACGCTCATGAAAATCATGGCCGGGATCGACAAGGATTTCTCGGGAGAGGCTTGGGCAGGTGAGGGGATTCGGGTCGGCTATCTTGCGCAGGAGCCGCAGCTCGATCCAAGCAAGACGGTCAAGGAAAACGTGATGGACGGGGTCCGCGAAGTGGCGGACATGATGGACCGGTTCAACGAAATTTCGATGATCATGGGTGACCCGCCCGAAGATGCCGATTTTGACGCCCTGATGGAAGAAATGGGCACGCTTCAGGAAAAAATTGATGCAGTCGATGGCTGGACGCTCGACAACCAGCTTGAAATTGCCATGGAAGCATTGCGGTGCCCGCCCGGCGATGCCGGGGTCGAAAACCTGTCCGGTGGTGAACGCAGGCGCGTGGCGTTGTGTCGGCTGCTGCTTGAAAAGCCGGAAATCCTGCTTCTGGACGAACCTACGAACCATCTTGATGCCGAAAGCGTGCAATGGCTGGAAAAGCACCTCATCGACTATGCGGGCAATGTGATCCTGGTTACGCACGATCGCTATTTCCTCGATAACGTCGTGGGCTGGGTTCTCGAAATTGATCGCGGCCGCGGGATTCCGTTTGAAGGCAATTATTCTGCCTGGCTGGAAGCGCAGGGCAAGCGGCTCGAACAGGAAGAACGCGAGGACCAGAGTCGGCAAAAGGCCATTCAAGAGGAACTCAAGTGGATCCGCCAATCCCCCAAGGCGCGACAGACCAAGTCAAAAGCCCGAATCCGGGCCTTTGACGAACTGGTCGAGAAGCAGGCCGATCGGCGCCCCGGCGCTGCGCAAATCCTTATTCAGATCCCGGACCGGCTCGGCGGAAAGGTGATCGAGGCAAAGAACCTGACCAAGGCCTATGGTGACAAGCTCCTGTTCGAAGATCTGAGCTTTACCCTTCCGCCCGGCGGTATCGTAGGCGTCATCGGGCCCAATGGTGCGGGCAAGTCCACGCTGTTCAAGCTCATCACAGGCCAGGAACAGCCCGACAGTGGATCGATCGAGATAGGCGAGACAGTGCGCTTGGGGTATGTTGATCAGTCACGCGATGCGCTGGATCCGAAAAAGAACGTCTGGGAAGAAGTGTCGGGTGGAAACGAGCGCTTCTATTTCGGCAAACATGAAGTGAACACGCGGGCCTATGTGGGCGCATTTAACTTCAAGGGCACGGACCAGCAGAAGAAGGTCGGCCAGCTTTCGGGCGGTGAGCGCAATCGCGTCCATATGGCCAAGATGCTCGCGGCTGGCGGAAACGTCCTGCTGCTTGACGAACCCACCAACGATCTTGACGTCGAAACCCTGCGCGCGCTTGAAGAAGCACTGGAGGAGTTTGCAGGCTGCGCCGTCGTGATCAGCCATGACCGCTTCTTTCTGGACCGGTTGGCCACGCATATTCTTGCCTTCGAAGGCGATAGCCATGTCGAATGGTTCGAGGGCAACTTTGAAAGTTACGAGGAGGACAAGCGCCGCCGCCTCGGCGATGCTGCGGACCGACCCACGCGCCTGGCCTACAAGAAACTGACCCGCTAACAGCGCCGGCCAATGGTCATGCTGACCGGAGGCGGGGCAGGGTGTCTGCGTATCCTGATGCCCTTCAACCATAGTCTGATCGCCTGCCAGTGAATGGCCAGGACAACCTTCATTGTCATGAAGGGAAGGGACAAGGCCAGCCGAAGCAATGCGCGATCGCTCAACGGTTGACGTTTGGCGACAAAACTTGCCGTGATGATCGGGCCGTCCCCGTCGCTTGCTCGCACGATCAGTGAAAGCGCAGATCCCGGCGGCCGCAATGAAAAATCATAGTGCAGGTCCATGTCTGCGAAGGGAGAGACATAGAGTGACTTGTCACAGGTCTGGCGGACTGCGCCTGCCGGGCTCGGCGCGACCGGGATGACATAAAAATGCCGGTCACCGAACGTATTCGTGACTTCATAGACAGTCGCGCGCAGTTCCTCGTCCGTCGAATAGCAGAACCATGTGGAAATGGGGTTGAAGACATGACCCATTGTCCGGGGCATGGTCAGGACACGGATCGGCCCCCCGTCAATATCCAATCCAGCCCGTTGAAGCAGCGTTTCGATCTGCGTGCGCAGGCCTGATCCGCTGCGATCTGCCAAATCCCGGTCATGGATCGAAAACAGGTTGAAACGGTTGTGCGAAAAAAATCTTAGCGTGCGTGCAATGTTCTCGATTTCATCAAGGTCGATCAGCACCTGTGCAAACCGGTATTGAAGGCGGTGGTGCCTTGGCCGCGATCGTTGATGGACCACAGTGCCCAGATAGAGAGCAGAATGGCTCATGCAGCAAGGTCAAGGTTCAGGTGGGGCAGGGACAGCCGATCCGACGGATTCACCAGCGACCACGGCCGATGCGCTCCAAGAGCTTCAGCAACGGCGAGTCCGGCCTGCAGCCCATCTTCATGAAAACCGGCTCCGAAATAAGCGCCACAATACCAGGTGTTGCGTTGGCCTTGCAGCGGCCACAGATCCTTTTGGGCAACCAGTGCAGCGGCGTCAAAGATGGGGTGATCAAAGACCATGCGGTCAATCTCGCTGCCTGGACGCGGCGCTTTGCGGGGATTGAGCGTCACAATCAGAGGTCGTGGATCATCGATGCCCTGCAAGCGGTTCATCCAGTAACTCACGCATAGATCATTTGTCTGGCTATGGCCGTTGCGTTGACCCAGATAGTTCCAGCTTGCCCAGGTTCTGGTCCTGATCGGCATCAATGCAGGATCATCGTGGAGCACGGCGACGTTGCGGCTGTAGCGAAATGCAGACAAGAGCCGCAGCTCCTGTTCGCTGGGGTCGCTGAGCATTGCCAGGGCCTGATCGGCATGGGCAGCAATGACGACGTGATCGTAACGATTCCGTTGCCCCTCCAGATCGGTGATCCAGACTCCATCGGCCCGTCGTTCTAAGAGGGACACACCACGACCGAGGCAGAGGCGCCCTTTGAACGAGCCGAGCATTGCATAGACATAGGACCGACTGCCGCCCGTGACCGTGCGCCACCGCGGACGGTCTCGAATCCTGAGAAGGCCGTGGTTCTCGCAGAATCGGATGAAGGCCTCAGCGGGATAGTCAAGGATCGCTGGTGTGGGCGCAGACCAGATCGCCGCCGCCATGGGAAGCAAATGGTCGTCCCGAAAGGCTTGTCCATAGCGTCGTTCCGCAAGGAATTCACCCAAGGTTGCAAGGCCTAACTTGCCCGAATGCGCAGGCGCTTCGCGATAGAAGCGGAAAAGGTCCAGCAGCATCGACCAGAACCTGGGGCTGACGAGATTTCTTCGCTGCGCAAAAAGCGCGGAGAAGTCTCCACTGCCGGCATATTCAAGTGCACCATTATCCAGCGAGACCGAAAATGACATGTCGGACGGTTTTGTCTCGACACCCAAATGGGCAAACAGCCGCGTCAGGTTGGGATAGGTGGTTTCGTTGTAAACGATGAAGCCTGTATCGACAGGAACAATTCGGCCGCGGCCCATGTCCACGTCCACCGTGCGGCTATGCCCGCCGGCCCGCGTGTCACGCTCATACAATGTGACGTCATGGCATCGATCCAGCATCCATGCTGCCGCAAGCCCCGAAATGCCACTTCCAACAACGGCGATCCTCATCGGCTTGTTGAAATTCAATGCCGCCCGACGCTCTGGCTGCGGCAAACTCGCTCGATCCATACCAACCTCGATGTGCATCGACGCGAACAAAATGCAGCCCCGATGCATCCAATACCGGGAAAAGTCGTGAATGGATGATGGCCATCAATGAAATGGGTTGGAGACATGCATGAGTGCTTCGCAAACTGCTGACCGGGTTGCGCGATTTATTCGCTGGGCAGAACGGACCAACTTGCCGGATGTCATCACAAAGGCAGGTATCTGGCTCCTGTGTGAGAGGACTGCACGCCGCTTGGCAGCGCAATCAAGGGATGTGGAACAGGTGTTTGTGGACGAGATGCTGTCTCGCCCGGTTGCGGAACACACTGAATCAGCAAATGACCAGCACTACGAGCTACCGGCCGAATTCTTTGTGCAGACGCTGGGCCCGAGACGAAAATACAGCTGCTGCCTTTATCCTGCCTATGACTCAAGACTCGCGGCGGCAGAAGAAGCAGCGCTGGCAGAAACCGTTCGCCGTGCGAACCTTCAGGATGGGCAGGACATTCTTGAGCTCGGCTGCGGATGGGGCTCACTCAGCCTCTACCTGGCTGAACACTTGCCACGGGCTCAAATCACGGCTGTTTCCAATTCATCGTCCCAGAAGGCCTACATCGAAGGTTTGGCGAGGCAGCGCCGCTTTAGCAACTTGTCAGTCATCACTGCAGACATGAATATGTTCGATACCAAACAGCGGTTCGACCGCATCGTGTCCGTCGAAATGTTCGAGCATATGGCAAATTGGGACGCACTGCTTTCTAGGCTTGCGGCCTTGCTCAATCCGGAAGGCCGGCTGTTTGTCCATGTCTTCACCCATTCGACTGCCAGCTACCGTTTCGATCACGCCAATCCAGCGGACTGGATTGCTCAGCATTTTTTCACCGGAGGAATGATGCCCGCAGAGACTTTGATGGCAAGTTTTCCTCTGCACTTCGAGATCGAGGAACAGTGGAGATGGAGTGGATCCCATTACGCCCGCACCGCTCGCGACTGGCTGGCAAATTTTGACAGCAACATTGCCGACATAAGAAGAATTCTGAGAAGCGTTTATGGTGCCGATGCGAAGCTATGGGAGAGACGCTGGCGACTCTTCTACCTTGCGACAGAAGGCCTGTTCGGTCATCGCGGCGGCGCCATCTGGGGCGTTAGCCACTATCGCTTGAAGCCAACCAGCGCCCGCCACGCGGATCAGGCGAGGTGAAAAGATCCGCTGGTTTCGTCGAGGACAAAGAGTTCGCCACCATCAATCGCGAACCAGGCGCCGTGAAGTGAAAGTTTACCGGACATTTCTCGTTCACGGACGCAGGAAAAAGTCCTCAGATTTGCAAGGCTGACCTTCACCGCTTCATGCTCCATGGCACGAACCGCAGAGGGGTTCATGTCCGGGCCGTGGAGCTGGACGACCTTTTCGCGGGCCTCATCAAGCATGTCGATCCATCGTGAAATGAAACCGCCTTCGCCCGGCTTGGCGTGCTTGAATCCTTGTGACAGCGCAGCGGAACAGCCGCCGCAGGCCCCGTGGCCCATGACCAGAATTTCCGAGACTTCCAGCTGTGTCACCGCAAATTCGAGAGCAGCCGAAACACCGTGGCGCCCTCCGCCCAATTCGAACGGCGGCACAAGGTTGGCTACGTTGCGCACGACAAACATTTCACCGGGGGATGCGTCAAAGATCGTCGAAGGATCAACGCGGCTGTCCGAACAGGCAATGACCATGATCTTGGGCGACTGGCCCTCTGCCAGTTCTGCCCAGCGCTCCCGTTGATTGGACCAGCCATTCCTTTTGAAACGCTGAT
>CAYSCC010000092.1:0-6425 GCA_964429375.1 uncultured Chakrabartia sp. | reverse complement strand
AGTGTGCGGCGAACCTCCCCCTTGATCCCCTGCCCGATATAATCCTGCGCCGGCAATCAGGCCAAGTTTACTGCCGTTCAGGGGAACCTGCACATCGACTTCCGCAGCCTTGCGATACCAGGGACCATAACTCAGACCAATCGACGCGACGAAATCTTCCCCGGGCTTGCGAAGCGAGTAATCGGCAATCCCCGTGGGCGCAGGGAATGGATACCCCTGCGCGGAAATCCCGACATGAACCGTAGACCCGTCGACCAAGCTGTCTGTGAGGTTCGACTGCTGGTCAAAATACAGCCCTTCGAGCCGCAGATTGCCCGCCGAAACCGGCGAAAAACCACGGACGTCGTCCGGATTGTAGATACCGATCTGCCCATCACCGACAACGGTCTTGCCAAAGGCGTCTTCAGCAGAAGCAACTGCATTGTTGTCGGTCCTTTGCGCAGCAGCAGGCGTGGAGATAGCGAAGGCTGAAACACAGGCGATAAGTGGAAGGCGTATGTGCATGCCCTTCCATCCTGAATATCGACTACGAGTGTAATCATCATTCGACGAACGGCACAGCCCGTTCGATCAATCCTCAAAAATCAGCGGTAAGGCTGATGATGGCCTTCCTCGGCAGAGTGAAGTTGAAGCCGCCACTGCTGCTGACGCGCCAGCTATAGTCATTGAAGAGATTGGTAACCTGACCCCGCAGGAGCAATTTGGCGCTGCCGAGGCTGAACCGGTAGCGTGTGCCCAGCCCGATCGTGGTGCGGGCCGGTGCCTTGAAGGTGTTGAGGCGGTCACCCACCGCGCCGGAAAAGCCCTCATAAGAAAGATCGAAAGACCATGCCTCCTGACCAACAGGCTTCCAGTCGAAATTGGCGGTTGCGCGTTTGCTGACAGTCCCGACCGGGTGCGGACCAATGATCCCGGCTGCCAAGGCTTCTCCGCTTGCCTTTGCATCAAGCAAGAGCGCTCCGGCAATGACCGTCACGCCGGGCAGGACTGTTCCCGCAATCGAAACCTCAACGCCGCGATTCCTGATCTTGCCCAATTGCCGGAAGCGATTGGCAGCGTCGAGATTGAAATAGGGCTTTCTCACGGCAAATAGCCCGAGGATCATCGCCAGTTTTGGCGTGATGGCATACCGTATGCCGCCGTCCATCTGGCTGGTTCTCAGGGCCGGTGGCGCTTCGTTGTGGTTTGTTGCAATGTCTGGAGCAATGGCGCTTTCCTCAAGGCCGCGGACATAGCCTGCATATGCCGTCAGCCCAGCCAGGAGTTCAACGGATCCATTGGCGCTGAACAGCAGTGGCTGATCGCGACTGGTCGTTGAAGGTCTCAGAGGATCGGCAAAGAGCGAATCCTTTCTGTAACTGCTTTTTTGAAGCGCCACGCCAAGCGACCCTATGCCTTTTGCGTCCACATCATAGCCGACGCCAAATGTTACCTGGCGCACTCTTGACCGATCATCAGGCCCAAATGCCAATGTGGGTTTGGGTCGGTCATCAGCCGCATCTGCGATGCTCGCGCCCAGCACAATATTCTGTTGACCACCAAAGAGGCGGCGCTGCGACCGCGCACGGAGATCCAGCAGGAGGCGGTGATGAACATCGCCTTTTCCCCACACGCGCGACAGGCGCACTTCACCGGACGTTGATGCGGCATAGCTGTTCTTGTCGGCGATGATCACGCGATTGCCGACGGAGCCATCCAGCCCCGTACCGAGCGCAAGATCTGAAAAGACGAGGGGATCATCCTTGATGCTGCGAAACACTCCTGCTTCGAGGCGGAAAGCACCCAGTGGCACCTTGGCAAATCCACCGCTTGCAATCCCGTTCCATTTGCCTCTTGCCCATGGCTGGCCGACAAATCGCCTCCGGTTTACATGGGGGGGCGAAAAACTTCCGCTCGGGAAAAAGGTTGGCGAAGACCGAAGGCTGGAAAAATGGTAACGGCTAGTGAAGGCAACCACCTCCGCACCCTCAAAAGGCTCCCAAACGAGATTGACACCCCCACTGACAAATCGACCATCTCTGCCCTGGATGACTCTGGCGGAGCGCGCTCCCAATCCTGCGGAAATGCCCAACGAATTGCCTGCAAGTGGCAGTTTGATCTGAATCGAGCCGGACTTGTTTCGATAGGATTCCAATTCCGTTTCGATGCTAATGACTTTCCGGCCTTCGAACTTTTCAATGGCCAGATCAGCAATTCCGGTCGGTGCCGGGAACGGATATCCCTTCGCTGCATAGCCTACACGGACTGCGGAACTGTCGACCAATCGGCTGGACGGCGTGGCCTGCTGATCGAAGTAAAGCCCCTCTATGCGAACATTGCCCGCCTCGACCGGATTGAAGCCCCTGACTGACTCCGTAGAATAAATGCCGATCTTGTCATTGCCTATGGCGCGCCCAAAGGCGTCGTCTGAAGACGTTACGACGTTGCTTGTCGTGCGCTGCGCAAAGGCCGGGGCCGCACCAAGCAGCAAGAAGATAGGGATGTGTCGTGGAAGCACACGACGCCACTGGCATTCACGCTGTAACGCGTCAAGCTGGGCGGTTGGCTGCGATCAGGAACTCTACATTGCCTTCCGGCCCGGTAATCGGGCTTTTCTCTAAGCCGAGCACATTCCACCCCTGCTCCTGCAGCCAGGATTTGGCTGCGTCGCACACACGGGCATGAATCGCAGGATCTCGAACAACGCCGCCCTTGCCGACTTCATCCCGTCCGGCCTCGAACTGTGGCTTGACCAATGCCATAAGCCTGGCCTTTGGCGCAGCAAATCGAAGTGGCGTTTCCAGCACCTTGGCAAGTCCAATGAAACTTGCATCGCAGACAATCAGATCAACCGGCTCCGGAATATGTTCGGAGGTCAATATGCGCGCGCTTGTCTGCTCAAGGACAGTCACACGTGGATCCTGCCGCAGTTTCCAGGCCAGCTGGTTCGTTCCGCTGTCTACGGCATAGACTCTGCGAGCGCCCTTGGTGAGAAGCACATCCGTGAACCCCCCGGTCGAACTGCCCACATCAATAGCCGTGGCACCAGACACGTCCCAACTGAAATGGCCAAGGCCATGCGCCAGTTTGATGCCGCCCCTTGACACCCAGGGGTGATCCCGCCCGCGCACCTCAAGCGGGGCGTCCTCGGTAATGGTTTGACCCGCCTTTTCGATCTTGCGTTCGCCGGAGAAAACAAGTCCAGCGAGGATCAGCGCCTGCGCACGGGTCCGGCTTTCCGCCAACCCGCGATCCAGAAGACTCTGGTCTGCGCGCACCTTGGCCATCAGTCTTCCGCGATAAGGCTGGTTTGCTTGGTGTCTGGCAGCAGAATGAAGCCCACAAGCGCGACACCGATAATCATCGTGAGATACCAGTAGAAGCCGGACTCAGCCCCCATGCGCTTGAACCAGAGCGCGGCATATTCTGCCGTCCCTCCGAACAATGTGTTCCCGATTGCATAGGGCAGAGACACCCCCAGCGTCCGAATGTGTGCAGGAAACAGCTCTGCCTTGATCAGGGCACTGATCGACGTGTAGGCCCCCAAAAGGGAAAGTGGCACCAAGATCAGGATCAGGGCGAGAACCGGCGAGGTCACGATCGCAAGGGCCGAGAAGACCGGCACGGTCACCAGCATTCCAACAGTTCCGAACAGAAGCAGCAAGGGCTTTCGGCCAACCCTGTCTGATGCAAGGCCCCAAAGAGGTTGCATGGCCATGAAGACCACCAGAGCTGCCGTCATGATGGCAGTGGCAGTCTGCTTGTCGAAGCCACTGGTATTGACCAGGAACTTCTGCATGTACGTCGTATAGGCATAAAAGCTCATGCTTCCGCCTGCTGTGATCATGGCGACAAGAATGAATTCGCGCGGATGATCACGCCAGAGGTTGCGCGCGCTCGACGCCGGCCGATCGGGAGATTGCGCCGTGAAGGACTGGGTTTCCGCAAGTCGGCTCCGCAGGACATAAACCACGAGCGCCAGAATGGCGCCAATCACAAAGGGTATGCGCCAGCCCCAGTTTTCAAGGGCTTCTTCGCTCAACAGGAACTGCAAGATCAGGACCGTCACCAGAGCAGCCAACTGGCCAGCGATCAGAGTGACATACTGAAAACTGGACCAGAACCCGCGAGACGAGCGGGTTGCCATTTCGGAGAGATAAGTGGCGCTGGCGCCATACTCACCACCAACCGACAGCCCCTGAAGCATCCGCGCGATCACCAGAAGTAGAGGGGCCACAACGCCGATGGTCGCATACCCCGGGGCGATTGCAATAAGCAGCGAGCCGGCACACATCAGCCCCACCGAAAGCGCCAGACCCGATTTCCTGCCGTGGCGGTCTGCGTAGATGCCCATGATCCAGGCACCAATGGGTCGCATCAGGAATCCGACCGCAAAAATCGCCGCTGTGTTGAGCAATTGGGCCGTTGCATCGCCATCCGGGAAGAAAACCGGGGCAAAATAGATCGACAGCACTGAATAGGCATACCAATCATACCATTCGACAAGATTGCCGGCGGAGCCACCAACGATGGCCTTCAGGCGCGAACGATCAATTCCAAATGTCATGCATCCTGCCTCTCGGCCTGCCTTATGATTGGGGCATGCGGGGCCGGCAAGACCCATTCGCTGGTTGCGCAGGCAAACTTCCCGACTATGGAACAGGCATGCGACGTTCGCTCCTGCTTGCATTGTGCCTAGAGGCCTGCGCGACAATCCCCCCAGCGGTGGTGACGCAACCTCGCCCAGCGGCAGCTCCTGCGCCAGCGCTGCCGCCTGCGCCTGTCACTCCCGTCGCCGTCGATTGGAAGGATCGGCCTTTTTCAAACGGAATCTGGACTTTCGTGCAGCAAGGCGACGCAACATCTGCCCAGTTCGGTCGCAGCGGAGCCAACCCGGATCTTCTCGTTGCCTGCATTGTTCCGCGCAAGGTCATCCGATTTTCGCGTGCCGGCAAGCCACCCGGAGATGCGCCGCCCACCATGCTGGTCGCATCGACGGATGCGGAAAGAACCTACGCTGGCGCACTGGCCAACACACCGCCTTTTGTCTGGTCTGAAACCGACGCTCGAGACCGCCACCTCGATGCTCTTGCCTTCAGCAGGGGACGGATACTGGTCTCGGTGAGCGGGTTGGACGATCTCGTGCTCCCCGCTTGGCCGGAATTTGCAAGGGTTGTGGAAGACTGTCGCGCGCCACAGGCCCCAATCTCTTCGGCGATGCCGCAACCGGACAAATCTGACGCCAAAATAAATTAAATCAAGCCTTGATCGCTCAGGCACTTTGACTCATCATCCCTCGCGTGGCGACGGCGCCACATGGCTCTTAAACTAGCGCGAAAGGAGGTGATCCGATGTCTCATGGTTCAGCACAGAGGTCGGATATGTTCGTTCGGGAGATGCGCGCCTAACATAATTGGCTGCCCATGGTCTCCCGCGCATCGGAACGTCTCCGATCGCTGACCATGTCAAGGGTTGCCGGACCTTCGCAGGTTCGGCAGCCTTTTTCATTTCCGAAATCAGACTTTCGCGTGAAACGGTGAAAAATCCGTGCCTTCGTCAAAAACATCGACACCTTCACGCCGCTTCAGAAGATTGACGACATAATAGGTGAAGGGGGTCAACAAGGCTTCCCAGCTGACCTTCAGAACGAATTGCGAAACAACCACCTGCATCACCTGCTCAGGCGGCCAGCCGGGAAGTCCCCAGAATGCCAATGGGTAGAAGATCAGGCTGTCAAACCCTTGCCCGACGATCGTCGACCCAATGGTTCGGGTCCACAACATGCGGCCACCAGTGAGCAGTTTCATCTTCGCCAGGACGAGGCTGTTGGCGAATTCCCCGACCCAGAAAGCAACCATCGACGCAATCACGATCCGCCATGTGTTGCCAAACACGCTTTCATAGGCAGCCTGCCCATGCCAGCCATTGGCAGGAGGCAAGCTCACCACGACCCAGCTCATGAAGGCCATGAATACAAGAGCAGCAAAACCGGCCCAGATGACCCGACGGGCCCGGGCATATCCATAGACCTCGGTCAGGACATCACCGATCACATAGCTGATCGGGAAAAACATCACGCCGGCCCCAAATGACCAGGGTCCGATCCAAGGCAGATCCAGTTCGGCCCGCTTGCTTGCGCCGATAATGTTTGAAAGCAGCAGGATCGCCACGAACGCCGCCATGACCAGATCGTAGTAACGGAACCGATGAACGCTGCCCGCGCGTTCGATTCTGGGAACGGATGTCTTCATGCGGTCGGCAGCTTAACGCGGTTTCCCTTGAGCGCAATCCGGACTATGGGCAAGCGCACGCGCGCCCGTAGCTCAGCTGGATAGAGCACGAGCCTTCTAAGCTTGGGGCCACAGGTTCGAATCCTGTCGGGCGCGCCAACCCCTTTCAGGGCTGGCCGGAACGCCGCGATGTATCAAAGGGATGCAGGCGATCTG
>CAYSCC010000091.1:0-6428 GCA_964429375.1 uncultured Chakrabartia sp. | reverse complement strand
TGAGCCAGGCCGATGCAGATACGGGCTGCTCCTCAAGGAAGATGGATTCATTACCGACGATGGAGTTTCCGCTCGGCTGGCGCAGGACCGTTTCCATCTGACGACGACGACCGGCGGCGCGGCGCGGGTGCTGAACATGATGGAGGACTACCTTCAGACAGAATGGCCGGATCTCGACGTTTGGCTGACCAGTATCTCGGAACACTATGCCGTCATTGCGCTGCAGGGGCCCAAGGCGCGTGATGTCATTGCCCCTCTTGTCGAGGGAGTGGATTTGTCTCCGGAAGCATTCCCCCACATGGCCGTGCGTGAAGGGACCATCTGTGGCGTGCCCACGCGCCTGTTCCGCGTCAGCTTTACCGGCGAACTCGGGTTCGAGATCAATGTCCCGTCGGCTTACGGCCGGGCAGTCTGGGAGGCACTTTGGCAACGTGGTCAGGACTTTGGGATGACGCCCTATGGGACGGAAGCCATGCATGTCCTTCGTGCCGAAAAGGGCTTCATCATTGTCGGTCAGGATACAGATGGCACACTGACACCGTACGACGCCGGGCTCGAATGGGCAGTGGGCAAGAAGAAGGCTGATTTCGTTGGCAAACGATCGCTCTCGCGCCCTGACATAGTTGCGCCCGGTCGCAAGCAACTTGTTGGATTGCTTACCGACGATCCCTTGGAAGTTCTGGAAGAGGGCGCCCAGATTGTTGCTGATCCGAAGCAGCGCATACCCATGACCATGATTGGCCATGTCACCTCATCCTATTGGAGCGCGACTCTTGGCCGGTCTATCGCGATCGCCATGATTGAAGGCGGCCATGGCCGAATGGGCGAGACGATCCATGTTCCCATGCCGGGCAAGACGATTGCCGCGAAAGTGACTTCGATGGTCTTTTATGACCAGGAAGGGGCGCGACTTCATGGTTGAGAGGCTTGCCAGATTCGAACCAATTTCGAGCGCGCCCTTCTCCGCTACAGGTCTGACGATCACGCTTGGCCCTCCGATGCAGCGTTGGTCCCTGCGCGCGCGTGACCCGAGCGTACTGGCAACGCTGTTGGGCACTGCCGTCCCTGAGAGAATTGGAGAAACGCTCGGGCCAATTGCCTGTCTGGGGCCAGATGAGTGGTTGTGGCGTTCCGGGGATCGCGTGCCGCCGGCACTCGGTGGCGGCCTGCCGGTCAGCATCGTTGACGTATCGGAACGGTCGATTGGGCTGGTTCTTGATGGCACGTCAGCTCGCGCGGCCCTGAATTCGGGCTGTCCTCTTGATCTCGAACGTTTTGCGGTCGGCCGCACGTCCCGGACGGTCTACGATGGTGTGGAAATCATTCTGCATCGGGATGCCGAAACCCGCTGGACCGTTGATGTCTGGCGGAGTTTCTCCGAATGGCTGTGGCTTTCCCTTACGGGCGCAACCAAGCACGAACGCACGGTGCCGAGCGCGTAACCTTAGCTGGAGCGCGCTACGGCGCCTTGGCCAGCTGTCTGGCGCTATCCTCACTGACGCCCAGTCCTGTCAGGCCAAGAATGATCATATCTGCCAAGCGCCGGTCTGCGGCCCTTTGATCAAGTTGCCCTTCCACGAGATTGGTCGCCAGGATGTGGCACAGGCCCAACCAGAAGATAACCCCACTTTCGCGGGCTTCAGGCCTCAATAGGCCTTGTGCGCAAGCGGCCGCAATATCGTCAACCAGACCCTTGTTCAGAGGATGGTCCGGGATGGTCGTTCCTCCGCTGCCGCGCAGAAGGACAACGGTCCATTTCGGATTCTGAATGGCAAAAGTAGCACTCACGCGCATTCCTCCTGCAATTCTGGCGATTGGGTCAGACACGCCGGCATTTGCGCGTGCGACCCTGCCTTCGAGTTCAAGGCGCAGCTCGGTCGCAATCGTTAACGCAAAGTCCTTCTTGTCCGCGAAATGGTTGAAGAAGCTTCCCTTGGCGACGCCAGCCGTTGCCACAAGCTCATCGATGGGAATGGCATCGATAGGCTTGTTGGCAAGCAGATCGAATCCGGCAGAGATAAGCGCGGCTCTGGTGCGCGCAGCGCGAGGGGAAAGTTCCGTATTGCCCATTGTGCAATTGTAGTTGACTATTTAGTCATTTGCAAGGTAGTTGACCAAATAGTCATAACCGAATCGCGTGAGGAGACCGACAGTGCCCGTCATCAAGATTGACGATATTGCGCATGTTCGTTTCTCGGCGCCTGACCTCGCAGCGATGCGCTCCTTTCTCGAAGACTTCGGCCTGCAATGTTTTGATCAGGATGGGCGGTTGTATGGCAGGGCCGCAGACGGTCGACCATTTGTGCATGTGACAGAGACTGGAGACGCACGTTTCCTCGCCGTTGGGCTCCGCGCCGTTTCGATCGACGATCTCGAAAAACTTGCAGCATCGGAAGGAACTGTGCTGCAGCGCATAGAAGAACCGGGAGGCGGCTGGATGGTTCGATTGACCGACCCTGACGGATATGGTGTCGAGGTCGTGGCGGGTCAGGCGGAAGAGGATCGCGCCCTGCCGGTGCCGGATTCGCAGGTCAACACCGCTTTGGACAAGAAACGACTGCGCAAGGCCGTTCGGCTCGATCCTTCGCCAGCGCACGTTCAAAGGATTGGGCATGCGGTGCTCAAGGTCCGCGACTTCCGTACATCGGAGGCTTGGTACAAGGACCGCTTCGGATTTCTGACGTCGGATGAAATTGAGGCGTCGAAGGGCGTTCCACTGGGAGCCTTCATGCGATGTGACCGGGGTGACAAGCCGGCCGACCATCATACGCTTTTTCTTGCGCAGTTGCCGGGAGAACTCGGGTTGCTTCACGCGGCTTTCGAAGTTGCCAATCTCGATGACCTCATGCTGGGTCACCAGCATCTGCACGCAAAAAAACGAAAGGCGGCGTGGGGGATCGGGCGTCATATCATGGGCAGCCAGGTTTTTGATTACTGGAAGGACCCGTTCGGCAATGAACTTGAGCATTGGACAGACGGGGATCTTTTTACCGCTGCCGACCCACCTCAGAAACAGCCAATGAGTGCCCTGCTCGCCGTGCAATGGGGAAGCAAGCATCCGATGTTTTCTGGCAAACTCGCGCCACCCCCGGGCCTGGTTTCGTTCATCACGTCAATGCAACTGCGGCTCAAAAGGCTGTTCCGCAACAAGACCAAAGGAAGTCCAGCATGAAACTTGCAACCTACACCGCCAATGGCCTGACCCGCATCGGCATTGTGACGGGCGATCAGATCATCGACAGCGGAGTCGAAGGAACGATGATTGACCTGATCCGCGATTGGCAGATCCTCAAGCCAGTTCTTGAAGCGCGGCAAGCAGCAGGCGGTGGCGTGCCGATCGCTTCCGTACGGCTTGAGGCGCCCGTGCCGCGCCCCGGCAAGATCTTCGCCATCGGCCTCAACTATGCGGATCATATTGCAGAATCGAAGATGGAAACACCACAGCGACAGGTCTGGTTCACCAAGGCACAGACCAGTGTCAATGGGCCGTACGATGACATTGAAATTGCCAAGGGCACCATGACCAACGACTATGAAGTCGAACTGGTTGCCGTTGTTGGCAAGGGTGGCAAACATATCGCGGCAGCTGACGCGCCCGGCACGATTTTCGGTTATTGTGTCGGCAATGATGTCACCGAGCGAATGTGGCAGCATGCCACGCCGCAATGGTCGCTTGGAAAAAGCTTTGACACTCACGCACCAATGGGGCCGTGGATTGTTACGGCTGATGAGGTTGGTGATCCGCATACGCTTAGCCTGCGCTGCTATGTGAATGGAGAAAAGAGGCAGGATTCAAATTCGCAGCACCTCGTTTTCAATATCTGGCAGCAGGTGGAGCATCTTTCGGTGGGGATGACATTGGAGCCTGGCGACTGTCTGTTCACCGGAACGCCCGGCGGCGTCGGGGCGGCCATGGATCCTCGCCAGTTTCTGAAGCCGGGAGATGTCGTCCGCTGCGAAATCGATCGGCTGGGTCATATTGAAGGCACCATGGTGGCGGAAGGCTGAGCGTGCCTTTCAATCGCAACGTTCGGGCTGTCGGGGAAGGAACGACAGGCCAGATGACGGCAATCGACCATGCACGGCGGGGTTCGATTTGCTGCGCGAGAGGAAAGGTTTGGCCCTTTACCGGGCCGATGGCCATGCGATCACGGACCGACCCAATGGCCATGCAGGAGACATAGTTAGATGAGCTACGATTGCGATGTGCTGATTGCAGGCGGTGGCCCCACCGGGGTTACTCTTGCAGTGTTGCTTGCGCGGCGCGGCGTGAACGTGATCGTTGCCGAAAAGGAAGCCGGGGTGTTTCCGCTGCCCCGTGCAGCGCACATCGACCATGAAGGCATGCGCATCCTGCAAGAGTGCGGGGTTGCCGAAGAGGTCATGGCAACGAGCCGACAGGTGGCCCGTTATGACTTCCTCAATGCCCGGGGCAAGCTGCTGATGCGCTTCGGTGGCTCAGACCAGACAGGCCCCGGTGGCTGGCCAGGCGCAAACATGATTCATCAGCCCTCCGTCGAGGCAGCCCTGCGCCGCTCTTTGGCTCGAAAGTCCTGCGCGACATTGAACACCTGCTGGGAACTTGTCCGATACACACCGGACGACGACGGCGTGACAGCTGTGCTTGGCACGCCAGAGGGCGAACGGTCGATTCGCTCGCGCTATCTCATTGGTGCCGATGGCGCGCGTTCTCCTGTCCGGGAAGCTTCGGGAATCGCCTTTGATGACCTCAATTTCGAAGAGCCGTGGCTTGTTGTCGATGTGCTTGTCGATGACTATTCAAAGCTGCCGACCGCAAACCTCCAGATCTGCGATCCGGTTCGGCCGACGACCTGCGTCCTTATGGGGGAGGGGCGTCACCGATGGGAATTCATGATCAAGCCAGGCGAAACCCCCGAGCAGGTCAGCAGCGATGCATTCATCGACAAACTGCTTGAGCCGTGGAACGTGAAAGGAGCCGTGCGGATCGAACGCAAGGCCGTTTATACATTTCGCGCCCGGATTGCGCGTAGCTGGCGGCAGGGTCGCGTACTTCTGGCCGGGGATGCAGCCCATCAGACTCCTCCATTTGCTGGCCAGGGCATGTGTTCCGGCTTGCGCGATGCGGCGAACCTTGCCTGGAAGCTTGCCGATGTCGTTCAGGGGAAGGCTGCGGATACCATTCTTGAGACCTACCAGCCAGAACGCGAACCGAATTTGCGCGCGACCATCCAGATGGCGATCATGATGGGGCGCATGGTCTGCTTGACAAGCGCATGGGCAGCGTTTGTTCGCGACACCAAGTTCAGGCTCGCGCGCATACTCGGAAAACTGCCCGATGGGCCGGCAGCCTATCCGCCGATTTCGGTTGGCGCCATCCTGTCCGGCAGCAAAGGCGCAGGCAGCTATTTCCCCCAGCCGGTGTCCGCCGATGGCAATCGCCTCGATGATCAGCTCGGCGTCGGATCCTGGCTCATTGCGCGCCGGGATCTTGCAAGACCGGATCTGTCTGCCTTTGCGGGGGATTTGACGAGATGGCTCGACAAGCATGAAGCAGAAGCAGTCCTTGTCCGGCCTGATCGTTACGTCTTTGGGACAGGCAGCCCCGAGCAGCTGACGTCAGCCTGGCATGCTGTCGCCGGTCGCAACGCAAGCATGTGGACGGGCTGACCCTGATCGCGGGAATTTCTCCCGTTCCTGGCAGGCAGGATTGGCATCTCCGCCGATGCTTGACTGAACGCGCGCGGCGGATGTACCTCCTGTGAGGTCAGGCTCGTTCTGTGCGCAGATGCGGACTTTTTGCGGCGCGGCTTTGCTTGCCGGGGGATAGGTTTAGGTAGGTGTTGCATGCGCCCGATCGCCAGCGATTTCATTGATCTCAGCCGATACCCGATCGAGCAGCCCGGCCCGGACCGCGATGTCGTCATTGCTGAAGCGCGAGCCGCGGTTGATTCGGTTGGCTGTGCTGTGTTGAGAGGGTTTGTACGCGCAGACCGCCTGCCGGCACTCGTAGCCGAGTGTGATCGCACAGCCTCGTTCGGCCATTGTAATTTCAACCGCACAAATCCTTATTTTACCGCTGACCGCGAAGATCTTCCTGTATCGCATCCCCTGCGGCGCTTTTTCGATCGATCAAACGCGTTCGTTCCTGCTGACCACTTCGGCGACGACAGTATCCTGCGCGCCATTTACGAATGGCCCGCTTTTGCTCCGTTTGTTCAGGCGGTCCTCGGTGAAGAGCAATTCCATCGCTATGCCGATCCGCTGGCCGACGTGATTGTGAATCTGGCGGAAGAAGGCGCCGGCTTCCCGTGGCATTTCGATACAAACAACTACACTGTGACGCTGTCGATCCAGAATGCCCTTCACGGCGGCGAATTTGAGTATTGCCCACATTTGCGCACGCCCACTGACGAGAATTATGAAGGGGTTGAGCGCGTCCTCGATGG